>JAVBQW010000117.1:0-21315 GCA_031548665.1 Thermoguttaceae bacterium | reverse complement strand
AAAAGACTTTAATTTACCGTCCCCTCTCCCTCGGGAGAGGGTTAGGGCGAGGGGCTTTGTGGTTGAAATTATCAAAAAAACCAACACCAACCGACAAAATCGCCTCTTTATTCTTTGTATCTTTCACATATCGCCGAATCGCTCGCCCCTCACCCTAGTACGCCGAGTTTAAAATACGATTCATTATGAAGTCCCTTGAAAACAGGGGGCATCCGGGGGCTACGGCGGAGTACCGCCTACACCCCCGGCTCTTTTTAATGAAGATTATTTGAAATGTCGTGTACTATGTTGCCGACCTTTTCCATCCATTGACATTGCTTGCCCTCGTCGATTGTAATTCGTTTTTCGCGTCCTGTGAAAAGGTCTTTCGACCCGATTTGAAGGGAAAGGCCGTGGTCGTGTTGTCAAACAACGACGGTATCGTGGTCGCCCGGTCCGCTGAAGCGAAAAAACTCGGCATTCCGATGGGCGAGGCGTTCTTCAAAATCAAAAGATTGGTCGATAACGGAGCGGTCCAGGTTTTTTCGTCGAACTATCGACTGTATTCCGACCTGAGTTGGCGGGTCATGAAAACCTTGGAACAATGGACGCCGAACATCGAAATCTATTCGGTTGACGAAGCGTTTCTCGATTTCTCCGGTGTTCGTGTCGAGGATCCGACCAGATTGGGAAACGAGATCAGTACCACGGTCAAACAGTGGACGGGAATTCCCGTTTCCGTCGGTTTCGCTCCGACGAAAACGCTCTGTAAAATCGCCGCCGAAACCGCCAAAGGCAAGGAAATCGGCGTCTGCTCGCTCGAAAACGATGCCGATCGGGAAACCGCTCTCAAGGCGTTCGACGTCGGCGAAGTTTGGGGTGTCGGACGACGGCTCGTCCCGCAATTCCGGCGGCTCGGTTTGAGAACGGCTTTCGACTTGAGTCAGGTCGATCCCCTCTGGATGCGACGCAACTTTTCGATCGTTCAGGAAAAGATGGTTCGGGAGCTTCGAGGCGAGCCGTGCTTTGACCTGGAAGACGCTCCGGAGCCTAAAAAGAGCATTCAGATTTCTCGATCGTTCGGCGAAGCGACGGACCGGTTGGAGGATCTGGAGGAAGCGGTCGCGACGTTTGCGGCGAAGGCGGCGGAAAAAGCCCGGGTGCAGAACAGCGTGGCGACGGCGGTGTACGTTCACGTCAACACAAGCTGGTTCCGACAGGACAAGGAACAGTATTATTCACAGGGTTTGATGACGCCTTTTCCCATACCGACGGCCAGCTCAATGGAAATCATCGAAGTCGCCCTCGAAACACTCCGGAAAATTTTCAAGCCGGATCGCCGCTACAAAAAGGCGATGGTCGTCCTGCACGAATTGAAGGACGCCGCCGCCGTGCAATCGCAGGGATTCCTGTTCGAGAAGAACGAAGAACGGGACGCCGAACGCCGGGCCACGGAACTAAAAGTGATGGAAGTCCTCGATCAGATCAACCTCCGGCACGGCAAGGGAACGGTGTTTTTCGGAGCCGAAGGAATCGATAAAGACTGGCGTTCCCATCAGGATACCGTCTCGCCTTGTTACACGACTCGTTTGAGCGAACTGCCCGTGGTGCGGTGAGTTCGTGCAGCACGGTTCCGGCTGCCGTGGTCCCGATTCCTCATTTGAACGCCTTGACGGCGTTGGTTACGACGCCCCAGATTTCGAGTTCGGAGCCTTCCGAAAAGGTGATTTTTTTGAAGCGGGGATTCGCCGGAAGCAATTCAACCTTGGAACCGTTACGGTACAATCGCTTCACGGTGAACTCGCCGTTTACCACGGCGATAACGATGTCGCCGGAAGACGGTTCGAGGCTGCGGTCGACGACGAGCAGGTCGCCGTCGAAAATTCCGGCGCCGACCATCGAATCGCCTTGGACTCGCAAAAAATAGGTCGATTCCGGCCGACGAACGAGATGGGCGGCGATGTCGATTTGGTCCCGAACATCTTCACCGGGCGAAGGAAAGCCTGCCGGCACGGACGACTCGATGAGGGGCGAGGGCATCGGTTTTTGCTTCCGAGGCCGGGCGACAGAAACGGGTCGGGTGTCGAAAACATCTCGGATCATGGGGGATATTCTGCGGACATCGTTGAGCTTCATGAAAACGGACAAAACACCGTCATCCCCGCGAAGGCGGGGACCTAGACGGAAAACGTGATTGATCGCTTGCATCCGTCAATAACGTGTGCAAAAGCTAATTAAAATCTGTTCTCTGGGTCCCCGCCTGCGCAGGGATGACGATATTCTCTCCGCTTCCACGAACATTATTTCCTTAACTTTGGACTCGTGTCAAAATAACTTTTACAATTGTTCAATAGACTTAGGCTCTCGCTGGAAAAAAACATACCCAAGGTTTTTTCTGTTCGGAACACCAACCATCCGGGGGCTACGGCGGAGTACCGCCTACACCCCCGGCTCTTTTAATGAAGATTATTTGAATTGTCGTGTACTAGTCGAGGTCGTCTTCGTATCGTCGGATTTCGCTGGAAGAGAGATTCATCGCGAACTCTTCCGGCGGGATCTCGTCGCAGAGACTTCGGAGCATATCGGGAATCTCCAACGTTCGCAGGGACTCCAAGCCGTTTTCGCCTTGCCGGGCGAAAACGAGAAATCGGCAGTTCCAATAGGCGATCATCCGGAGAACGTCTTGGAGTTCGTGCGTGTTGCCGTTGTAGAAACGGAGATCGGCAAAGCGACGAAGCGTGTCCGCTCCGATGACGAACATCGTTTCCTTGAAAAACTCCGCTTTTTCCTCGAACATTTTGGTTTGCGTCAGCCAAACCGCCTGGTTGGGAATCAGCCGTTCGATCTGCGTCAAGCGGTCTTCCAAATCGATGAAATCGAGCGTCGGTTTATCGACGATTTGCACGGCGATTTCCAACGCAACGCGGTTTCCCAATCGGTTTTCGGCGATCTCCACCATTTGGCGATGGGCCTCGTGAATCGGATTGAACGAACCGGGAAAAATCGCCTGCGTGTATTCCGCCTGCGGATTGAACACGAGTTTCTGCGGCGTCGGCAACTCCTTGGCCAACCGATAATATCGAATTTCGCCGCCCTGCCAGAGCACCGCCTGGGTTTTACCGAAAAAGAGATCGACCAACGGCAGCGAAGCGACCGTTCGCCGCGACAGGATCTTTTCGCCGTCACGGAGTCCCAGCGGCAAAATTTCTTCGACCGTAACGTCCTTCGACGTTCCCGAAAGGAAAGGCCGACCGAACGATTCCTCGCCGGAGTCGCTCGGCGGACGTTGCGGAAACGCGCTCTCCGGCTTGATCGTCGGGAGGGGGGCCTTCACGTTGAGGATCATGTTGAGGATCAAATCCGCGACGAGCCGCTCCTCTTCCCAACGGGTCCGGGCTCCCTTCATCAACTGGAGCGAGCAGGTCGTGGTTCGTTGAAGCGTTTGCGTTGCGATATGGAGACGGTATTCGCCTTTTTTCGCCCAATCGGTGACCAGCGACGCCGTGCAGCCGACGCCGATCAGGTCGAAATCGTCTTCCAGATCGCCGTCGTCGTTCAATCGGCGTCCGAACGGAGAGCCGGTCGCCAACGAGCCGCTCGGATCGTCGTATTCGGCGTAATGAGCGGTTTTCGGGGAACGGTTGCTCGCCTGTCGATCCGCGTCGAGCAAATACTGTCCCCGTTGAAACGCCGCCATGGCGAGTTGCCGGGCCGTTCGAGCGCAGCAATACTGTTCCGGAGTCCGTGCAATGAATCGGGCAATCGCCGCCCGGGTATAGGGAACGATCGCCTCCAACACGGTTTTCGAGCCGCCGGGCACCGAAAGCAGATCGCTGATCGCCAAGCTGCCGCCGCCGGTCGTCGCCAACACGAGCCGCGTCGGTGATTGGTGCAGCGCGCGAATCAACTCCAGACGTTTCGTATAATTCGGATCGGTGGGTGGTGTTTCGGACATCGATTCGTGGTTGGAAGGGCTGAAACAACAGCCGGAATGGAGGCGTACTCGCCGAAATGACGGTTTGTTGATCATCCGACAGCGTCGAACGACCGTCATTACGCCGGAGTACCGGCTCCATTCCGGCTGTTGTTTTGGAGGCAATTAATTCTTGTTCATCGTTTCGACGAGCGATCGGACGGCGGCGACGCTTTTTCGGAAGCCTTGTTCCTCTTCGGCGTTGAGCGGAATTTCGACGATCTTCCGCACGCCGCCGTCGCCGAGCACGACGGGAACGCCGACGCAGAATCCGCCGACGTTGTATTCCTTCTCGCAGAACACCGCGCAGGGAATCAGGCGGCGTTTGTCCCGAACGACGGCTTCGACCATTTGGGCGGCGGCGGCGGCCGGAGCGTAATACGCGCTGCCGGTTTTCAGGAGGGCGACGATTTCCGCGCCGCCATCCCGGGTCCGCTGCACGATTTCCGCCAACCGGTTCGGCTTGATCAATTCCGTGACGGGGATTCCGCCGACCGACGCGCAGCTCAGCAGCGGGACCATGGTGTCGCCGTGTCCGCCGAGCAGCATCGCGGAGACATCTTCCACGCTTACATCGAGTTCTGCGGCCAAAAAGGCACGAAACCGAGCCGTATCGAGCACACCGGCCTGTCCAATGACCCGTTCTTTGGGAAATCCGGTCTTTTCGAGGGCGCATTGCGTCATCGCGTCGAGCGGATTGCTGACGACGATCACGACGGCGTTCGGACTGGTCGCCTTGATCTTTTCGGCGACGCCGCCGACGATCCGGGCGTTCGTCAGGAGCAGATCGTCGCGGCTCATGCCGGGTTTTCGGGCGATGCCCGCCGTGATGACGACGACGTCGCTGTTCGCGGTCTCAGCGTAATCGTTGGTTCCGACGATCTTGGAATCGAAACCGAAGATCGGCGACGCTTCGAAAAGGTCCAACGACTTACCGCGAGGCATGTCGCCGACTTCCGGAATGTCGAGGAGAAAGACGTCGCCGAGTTCGCCGGCGGCACACCAATGGGCCGTCGTCGCACCGACGTTACCCGCTCCGATAATACTGATCTTCGGTCGCTTCATGGAAAAAATGGGATGTTTGGTCTCGGTTGGCCTGACGCTTGTGCGGGAATCAGAGCCGCGCCCGTGAGGAAGCGGTTGCCCGTCAAAACAGTCCCATCGTACAATACTTCACGATCTCCCGCAAGGGTGAGGCTTAGCGGGCAAGTTCCAGAGCCCGACGCGTCAGCGAGGGAATGTGCTCCAAACCCTCGCTGACGCTTCGGGCTCTGTTTTATTGCCGGTTATTTTCGAGCGAAAGTCTTACAGCGACCATTCCGTGCCGCCGGGCCGGTCTTCCAACGTCACGCCGCAGTCTTTGAGACGATTGCGGATCGTGTCGGCCGTTTGAAAATCTTTCGCTTTCTTCGCGTTGGCCCGGAGTTCGATGAGCAGCGACATCAACTTGCCGACCAGTTCGTTGGAGCCTGCCGATTCCTTTTCCTGAGGCGGTTCGCGGAACAAGCCGAGCGTCAGGCCGATTTCGCGGAGCACCATGGCTCCGTGAACCAGCGGACCGACTTCGCCTTTCGACGTTTCGAGCTTCGCGTCGTCGACGTATTTATTCAAGACCCGCAACAGATCGAACAGTATCCCGATCGCGCCGCCGGTGTTGAAGTCGTCGTCCATCGCTTCGAGATATTTTTGCCGGTATTCGGCGACCTGTTTGCACAGCGGCGTTTGCAGCGTCGCGGCATCCCCGTCTTTGCGACTGGTCGGAGCGGTCAGCGTGTAAAAATTCGTTCCGGTAATTTTTTCGAAACGTTTGAAGAACCGATAAAACGTGTCGAGTCCCTTGCCGACTTCTTCGATCCGTTCGAAGCTGAAATCGATCGGACGACGATAATGGGACGATAAAAGGAAGAAGCGAATCTGCTCCGGATCGAACTGCTTCAACATGTCACGGAAAGCGCTCGCTCCTTTCGACTTGCTGATCTTGCCCCCTTCCTGCGATTCCAAATCTCCTTCGGAAGCCGCTTTGGTGTTTCTTCCGCCGACTTTGCCGACTTCGTTGGACGCCTGCATTAAGCCGTTGTGCATCCAGAAGTTGCACATCGGCTTGCCGTGCCGGGCTTCGCTCTGGGCGACTTCGTTTTCGTGATGCGGAAACACCAGATCGAGACCGCCGCCGTGAATGTCAAACGTTTCGCCGAGGAGTTCGCAACTCATCACGGAACATTCGATATGCCAACCGGGCCGTCCTTTTCCCCACGGCGAGTCCCAACTCGGTTCGCCGGCCTTCGCGGATTTCCACAACGCAAAATCGAACGGCGTCCGTTTGCGGTCCGCGGTTCCGCCCCCTTCGCCGAGCATCTGTTCCAGCGAACGGTGGGACACTTTACCGTAGTCGGACAACTTGCCGACGTCGAAATAAACGGCGCCGTCGGATTCGTACGCGAAATCCTTGTCGATCAATCCCTGTGTGAACTTGATAATGTTACCGATATGGTCGGTCGCCTTCGGAAAGGCGTCGACGGAATCCTTGACTCCCATGGCGTCGAGGTTTCGCATGTAATCGGCGGTCATTTCGTCGGCGACGGCGGCCATCGGAATCTTCCGGGCGTTTGCTTCGGCGATCAGCTTGTCGTCGACATCGGTGATATTGATCACGAAATTGACGTCGTAACCGTTGTATTTCAGATACCGTTTAATGGTATCGAAAATCACGGGTCCGACCATGTGTCCGATGTGCGACGGCTTGTACACGGTCGGTCCGCAGAGGTACATGCCGACCTTGCCGGGCTGCACGGTCTTGAATTCTTCCTTCGTCTTCGTCAGGGTGTTGTAAACGCGTATCATTTTCGAATAAACTCTCAAATAGTGAAATGAAAGCCGGAATGGAGCCGGTACTCCGGCGTAATGACGGTTGCACTTCGATCCATTTCGGTGCCATTTGAAAAAAAGTCAATAATGCCGTCATTACGGCGGCCGAAAAATCTAACACGGCGCCTTCATTCCGGCTTTTGTGTAGTTGTCGTCCATTCCAAATACGCATGGTCCGGCGGTTCGAAACCGAGTTTGCGATAGATCGGTTCGCCCGCTTCCGTGGCGTGTAAATCCAATCGCGAAATCCCACGATCTTTGGCGTCTTCCATCAACCGTAACATGATTTCCTTCGCGACGCCCCGTTTTCTGTACGCCGGATCGACGTAAATATTGAACACATACGCCGAAATTCCGTCGCGCAACAAATATCCCGGTGCGTAACGTCGAATCGCAAAGCCGCCGCCGCCGATCACGCGGTTTCCCTCGAACGCCAACCAATAAACGCATTCGCCCGTCGGAATCGTTTCGGCGTAATACGCACGATTCGATTCCCGGAGCGATTCGGCGTCGAAATCCGGCTTCGCGTCACGGAAAAACCGGAGACGTTGTTCGACCAACAAGTCGATGTCGGAAACGTCGGCACGGCGGTATTCGATCATTTTGTTACGCAGCGCGATTCCGGCGTTCGTTTTGGGAGCGTTTGGCACAGGTCGTCAACAGAAGTTTCGCGTCCTGCAAGAAATCGGCGGCCTTTTCAAATGTTCGAACCGCGACGGTGCTCGATTGCGAAAGATGTTCGCAGTCGAGATACTCCAACCAACGGTTGCCGTCGGCGATGATTCCCGCCGCGTCAGCCAAGCGGAGCAGCGCATCCGACGAGCGGCCCTCCACGTTGGCGGCGCCAATCTTGTCGCGCAATTGATGCTCGATCATCTGTTGGCAGACCTTGAACGTCAAATGGAAATTCTGGACGACCGCCGATTGCAACACGCTCTTGAACTCGCCGCCGAGGTCCCGAAATTCCGGCGACCTCGCATATTTCAGCGCGTCGTCCAATGAGCGAATCGCTTCCAACAGTTTGTCCGCATTACGTTTTTTCATGGTTTCCTCCTTGAAAAAGTGAGAGGGTGAAAGGGTGAAAGGGTGAGAGGGTGAGCGAATGAAAGAATCAATGTTCTCCCACCCTTTCACCCTTTCACCTTTTCACCCTCTCACCTCCTACGAAACTTGCATGAGCGAGGTGTTGACCATGAAAATGCGGTCCTGGATCGACAGCGTTTCCGGATCGTCCACCTCGAACGACACACTACAATACTCGATTCCTTTCGAGTACGAGATTTGGTAATTGTTGCCGAGGATCACTGACGGAATCGTGATGTTCGCGACCATCCACGGCGTGTTGTACATCTTCGTCTTCAGACCGCCGGCGATGATGTTCGTCAGTTCGCCGACGCCGTCGATCACCTGCGGATTCAGTTTCGTAAATTCGTCCTGCAACAACCCGGACACGGCAAGCAGCGCGACGCGTTCCGGCATGTTCAGCGTCATGAATCCCGTGCATTTTCCACTCATCCCGATCATTCCCGTGACGCCGGCGTTCGGGAGCTGCGTCGGAATCTTCGTGATCCCGACCAACTGGACTTTCGTGTCACACATTTGGAAGCAACTCTCCACCGCGCCGCTGATCGCGTTGACCATCGGATAGTTGACGACCAGCCCCTTGATTGCGTTCGTTTCGGACATTGTTATAAAGTGAAAGGGTGAGAGGGTGAGAGGGTGGGCGGGAAGGGGACAGGATGGAAAAACGAGAAGGTGGATGACAGTGTGAAAGGAAATATTATTCCTCTTTCACGCTACCATTCTCACTCTTTCACTCTTCCCACCCTTTCACCCTCTCACCCTTTCACCTCCCCTACTCTCTTTCCAAATCGTACCGTTTGATTTTCCTGTCGAGCGTCGTGCGTTCGATGCCGAGTTGCTTCGAGGCGAGGCTCTTGTTCCACTGGACGTGTTCCAAGGTCCGGATAATATGGTTGCGCTCCATGTCTTCCAGCGTCAACGGGATGAACACGTCTCTCGACTCGTCGCGTCGGATGTCGGTTTCGCCGGTCGTGTTCAACGTCGACAGGAGCAGGTCCTGTTCCTGAACGTACGGAGCGGTTCCCAGTACGACGGCTCGTTCGATCACGTTTTTCAGTTCCCGGATATTGCCGGGCCAACGATACGCCATCAGGACGCGCATCGCCTCCGGCGTGAACCCTTCGTATTTTCGGCCCGTTTCTTTTCCGTAACGTTCAAGGAAATGTTCCGCGAGGATCGGAATGTCATCGACCCGTTTTCGTAACGGCGGAACGATGATTTCCAACACGCGAAGCCGGAAAAACAAATCGTGTCGAAAACGTCCCTCGGCGACTTCCTTTTCGAGATCCCGGTTCGTCGCCGCGATGACTCGGACGTCGACGGAGACCGGCGCGTTGCCGCCGACCCGTTCGAAGGGATGTCCTTCCAGGACCCGGAGGAACTTCGCTTGCAGCGACGGCGACATTTCACCGATTTCGTCCAAAAACAGCGTTCCCGTGTTCGCGGCCTCGAACTTGCCGACTTTCCGGTCGGTCGCCCCGGTGAACGCTCCTTTTTCGTGACCGAAAAGTTCGCTGGCGAGCAGACTTTCCGAAATCGCGGCGCAATTCAGGCAAACCAAGGGCTTCGATTTCCGGGAACTCGCGAAATGGACCGCCCGGGCGATCAGTTCCTTGCCGACGCCGCTTTCTCCCCGGACCAACACGGAGGTTTTCGCCTCGGCGGCCCGCGAAATCAGGTGATGGATCATCTTGATCGGCTGGCTTTGGCCGATGATCTCGCTGCTCATCTGGAGCATTTCGCGCAACGAGGTGTTTTCCTTGCGCGCCTGATTCAGATTGGCGGCGAGTTCCTTCTGCTTGTTGACGTGAGCCAAAGCGACGCCCACGGTGTCCGCGACCGCCAAGGTGTATTCGAGGTCGTCCTCGTCGAGGTATTTCATCGGCGAGGTCGTGTACAGATGGAGCAGCCCCAGAATTCCGTTTTGGTAACGGATCGGCGCCGCCATCGTGTTGTTGCCGCCGTGGAACACGGATCGGGTCCCCAAATCGGTTCCTGCCGCGCCGCGAATCCGACGCTTCGAGCCCTTGTCTTCCTTCGACGATTCGTTGAAAAGAATCGCTTCCTTCCGGTCGAACACGGTTCGGACGAGAGATTCGGAGATCGGCGAATACTGCGTTTCCTCCAAGGTCGCGTTGGCGACGAGCCGAATGTCGGCCGCCGATTGCATCGACTTCAAATTGTAGGGAAACAACCACAGCCCGGCTCCCTCGGCGCCCGTTGCGTGGAGCAAGCCCTCAATCGCCAGCTTCGCGACCTGATCGACTTCCTCCGTTTTGCCGAGATTGTACGCCAACCGGCAAAGCTCGACTGGTCCGTATCCGGCCCGAGTCGTGATGCGCGGACTCTGTTTGACGTCGGTGTCCGGCTTGAGAATCGACGTATGCTCCCGCTGATGAATAATCTCCGACGAGAGATCCTTATCGGGTTTCGGACCACGCAGCAATTCGCTGGACACGCCGATGATTCCGGTCCGTTCCGCGAGTTCTTCTTCCTCTTCGGGCGGCGTCGTTTCCGTCGCCGCGGTACGAGGTTCGCCGCAGCCGAACTGCATCACGGAGCGTCCGATTTGGATGCGGCAGCCGGGATGGAGTTCGTGAGTTCCCGAAACGACCACGGTATCGTCGACGACCGTTCCGTTGCGACTGCCGAGATCCTGCACGAACCACTGTCCTTCGTCGTAGAACACCTTGGCGTGATAACGACTGCAACGGTCGTCCAACAACGAAACCGTGTTTTCCGACGCGCGACCGATCGTCGAGGCGACGCCGTCGGACAACGGAAAGAGCTCCTTTTGCTCTCCGTTATGAAGCAGAACCAGATACGCGGTTTCCGTTTGCATGGACAAAAGACGTCAATGAAGTTTGTTGAGTTTTGAAACTTCATTGTATCAAAACGATACAAAACCGAAAAGAGCCCCAAGTGCAGCGGAGCGGAACTCGGGGGTTGCGTCGGTTGGCGGTTCAACCCCCAAGTTCCGGCGAGTACGCCTCCACTTGGGGCTCTTTGTGATGTAATTTGGTGATTGTTACGCCGTTCGCCGCAGCCGCATCGTCTTCGGTTCCGGAAACGCCAGCGTAACCGGTTGTTCCTCGCTCGGTGGAATGTATGACGCCAAAAATTTGTTGAGTTCCGTATGAATCTCCTGAAAAACCTCGGCCCAAGGTTGTCCGATTTTCTGTCGAAACAGTTTCGCCGTCGGATGCCAAAGGGTTCCGAGCGACCAGCGCCAATCGGCGGCGGCCGGCAGTACGACCCAGGTTTTGGCTCCAAGAGCGGCGGCGAGGTGAGCGACGTACCCCGGCGGCGTCAACACGAGGTCCAAGGAAGAGAGGAGTCCGGCCATCTCGTCGAGATCGTATTGGAACGCTTCCTGATAAAGATGAAGCTGCAAGCTGACGTTGCGACGGTATTGGTCGATATCCTTCTGTTTCGAACCGTGTTGGAGGCAAACCCATGCGGCGTTCGATTGGTTGCGGAGCATCAGATTCCGTAGATCGAACATCGGCAACGCGGTTTGCTTTTCGGTTTCCGCCGACCACGATCCATGCCAGAGGACGCCGATTTTGGGAACGCCGCCAATCTCCGACAGGCGATTCGTCCATTTTTCGACGCGATCGTTGTCGGGAACGAGATAAACCTTCCGCCTCGGAAAATCTTCCTTGCTGCGGCGGAAAAATCTCGGCAAACTGCCGAAGGCGACCTGTTCGTCGAGGGCGAGCCCCCAGGAATTGTGTTCCGGCTTGACGGTTTCCGGGGCCAACGGCACGACGCTTGCGCGGGGAAAGGAACGTCTGAACAATCCGTGCAGCGACGGTTCGCATTCGATGACGACGTGTCCGACCCGATTGACGAGATCCGGCAGACACGAAGCGTAAAGCAGGTCGGCGGCGGTTCCCTCTTCGGAATAAGCGAGAATTGTTCGATCGTCGCTTTCCGTTCCGTCCCAATTGGACAACGCGTGCCGCTCCCAGCTTCCGAAGGAACAGGCAAGGCGAAATTCCATGGCGTCCCAACCGTCTTCAAGATATCCGAGCGGAATCAGGGCCTTTCCGTAGCCGTGAACGGCCTGCGGCCATTCCATCGCGACTTGCAGCATTCGTTGATAATACGGCAACGAGTCCTCAAAGCGTTCGACCTTTCGGAGCGACTCCGCAAGGAAAAAGCAAGCGTCCGGCGAACTCGGATCGATCCGCGTCGCTTCCTCCAACGGCGGAATCGAGTCGGCGAATTTTCCCTGAAGCGTCAAAATATATCCGAGCGTCAACCAAGCGGAAGCGTTCTCCGGCTGCAGAACGGTCAACTTTCGGAAACTTTCGACGGCGTCCGACAGACGATCGGTTTCGAATTGGAGCTGCGCAAGATTGATCAACGGCTCCGATTCGCCCGGAGCAAGTTCCACGGCGCTTCGAAACGCTTCGACTGCTTCCTCCTTGTTTCCGAGCGAACGCTGGGCAATGCCGAGATGGTAACAGAGAGTCGCCTGGGCTTGGCGATTATTTTCACTAGACAGTTGGGCGGTGGAATTACTGGGCGGGGCTTGCCTTAGAGCCTCCATGAAATACTCGATCCCCTTGGCCGGATTCTCGGCATGACACTGCAAAACTCCAAGGCCGTCCAACGCATGGATATTGCCCGGACTGTCGTCGAGAATGCTCGAAAAGAGCGTTTTCGCTTCCTGTAAATTCCCTTTGAGGAAAGCGCTTTGCGCTGCGGCCAATTTTTCGTCGCGGATCATCGTCGTCGTTCCTTTGACACGAAATGATAGGACGCCCCTCCCGATCCGAAACGATCAGGGTTCGTCTATCATCCGTTATCGTCTGCACAGAACGGAAAGTTGATACAATCCGCAAATTCGGTCAAAGAGACCGGGACGAAACCAAGGAACGGGGCCGCAGGCCCCGGCTCTTGATGGAAGATAAGGCTTTCGCCAGAAAGTTTCGAGCCGAAAACGAAGAGGTGAGAGGGTGAAAGAGTGAAAGGGTGGGAGAGACGCAACCGCTTGATAGAACGCATCTTGCATTTCCCCTTTCACTCTCTCACCCTTTCACCCTCTCACTCAAAAGTGGGCGGTTTATTTTCTGGCGAAAGCCTCATGACGGCTCTTGACGATTTTCGCCTTCGTATCGATCTTTTCAACCGTCAAGATCGAAATAACCGGAATGTACCGGGAAACGATCTCCGGTTTTCGCACCGGAGACGACAATTATTAAATATCCCGTTGTTGCATCCGTTCAGGCAGCGTGTTGAATAACGGGCACATTTTTTTGAATTCCAGGAGTTTTGTGTATGCTTCGCAAAAAACGTCGGAGTATCGTCGCGGCAATTGCACTGATTTTATCATCCACCGTTTCCCTTCATGCGGCGGACAGATTCGTCACGAACGACAACGGAGGGACCGAAACCGGTTCGTTCCGTCAAGTGATCGCCGACGCGTTCGACGGCGATACTGTCCGTTTTGCTTCAGGGATCAACGGTATCGTCCTTGGAGCCGGCGCGGAAAATACGGCCGCCGTCAACCTGTCGCTTCTCGGCAACACCGGAGGAACCTCCTTGGATGGAGCCGGAAAATATCGGATTCTCAACCTCGACGGCGCGACCGGCAATGCCGTCGTCGACTCCATGGTCTTTCAAAACGGCAACCTGATCGAAAAAGGCGAACAGTGGAACGGCACAACCGAGACGCCCCAGAGCAACGGCGGAGCGTTACTGGTCAAGGGATCGCAGGACGGAACGGTTCGCATTTCGAACTCCCGTTTCGACGACAATGCTCTTTCGATCGAAGGGGACAACACTTGGGCTCGAGGCGCGTCTATCTTCGTCGGACAGTACGACGATAATGGTGCTTCTTCCACTTATATTACAAATTCATCGTTTACCGGCAACCAGGCGAAATCATGGGGCTTTACTGACGGGACCAAAGTTCGTTCGCCGTTTGGCATTTTGGTCAACGGCGGGGCCGTCTTTACGAGTGGAACGGTTGTATTGGCGAAAACCGACTTTATCGATAATCTTTCATGGGCCAAAGGGGGCGTTGCCGAACCGTTCGGTACCGATCAGGACGGCAATCCGCGAGGAGCACTCGCGAACGCCTCGGCTTACGGCGCCGCCGTTTCCACGTATGAGGGGTTCAACATCCAGTCGAGCAACTTTATCGGCAATAAGGTCTATGCCGAAGGGGGAATTGCCCCAACTGTCGGCGACCTCAAGGGAAGTTCCGATGTCGAAGCGGGTGGAGGAGCGCTCCTGTCATGGAATAACAATTCGCTTGACAATTCCAATATTATGACGGGCTCTCTGTTCCGCGGCAACGAGGTTCGCGCCATCGGCGGTCAGGCGGAAGCCGGCAATCAGCAGGTTTTCGCCTACGGCGGCGCCGTAGCGATCCAGGCGTCGCTGAACACCGTCATTACGGATACGAGTTTCATCGACAACCTCGTTTATGCGGAAGGAACGACACTCGGCCAAATCGGCGCCACGGCAAGCGGCGGAGCGATTCGATGGAATATCTTCCAAGTCGTCGATAAGGAAGGGGAATACGACAACGAATTCCATTTGAAGGCGACCGAAGGAAATCAAACCGTTTTCCGTGGCAACAAGGAGCAGACGAAGTGGGTGGAAGAAGATCCCGATACCGGCGAAATCGTAACGAAAGAAACAACCAATCCCAACTCGATCGCGATCGTTCTTTATGAACGAAGCGGTTTCGATACCGATCCGGATCCCCTTGCCTTGTTCGCGATCGAAACGGAAAAGAACGCTCTTGTCGCCCTGGACGATCCATTCACGACGTCCATTTCGACGGCCCTTGTGATGGACGTCGACGGCCAAGGCGAATTCCGTTGGGGCGGTCAAAACGTTCTGGGGGTCGACAGTACGACAACCATCAATCTCAACAGCGGAACGGTCACGCTTTCGTCCGATTTCACCACGACTTTTGAGAGAGACACCCGTTTCTTTGATGCGACGTACACCGTCGACATGAAGGAAGGACTCAACCTGAATTTGAATCTGACAGGCCGCGACCAAACGCTTGCCATGTTCCAAGATGTTTCCGACAATCAAGAAAGTCTGACGTTTAAGGCGGATGGCGTCAACCTCGCCGCCGCGACCTATTCGCTCAAGCCGGTCGACGACAAATACCTCGTCACGAATAATCGAGGCGACGTCGACGCGTCGAACTTCAACGTCGTCGATGACGAATTGTTCGGAACGACCGTTTTGACGGAGGGAACGAACCTGTATGTTTCGATCGACAACTCGAAAGCGATTGCGCCGTTCCGAAACAGCGCGAACGCAAACGTCCGAAACGCTTACCGTGACGGCAACCTGGCCGACGTCTTCGACAACGTACTCGCCGGAGTCGATCCGTCGGAGCAGGGAAACGTTTTCAATGGATTTCGTAACAATACGCAACTTCTCGCTCCGGAAGCGGTCGCATCGCAAGCAATCGCCGCTCTGGATTATGCGAATTACGTCGACCGCGCTCTTTGGCAGCTCACCGATCATCGAAACGACGCGACTTTCTTCGGCGGTTGCGACCCGTGCGTGTCGGCCGGCGGCACGAAAGGAAAAGCCCGACATCTTTGGGGCGGATACGTCGGCAATACGGCCCGACAGGACGACAGCGACGGATATTTCGGATATCGTTCGAAAATGGACGGCGCGATCGTCGGCTTCGACAAAGACCTGAACCGTCGTTTGAACGCCGGAGCGTTTTTCTCTTACGGCAACGGCGTCAACCGATACGATTCGCTCGGGAGCAAGATCGACTCGAAGGCGTATCAAGCCGGTCTGCACGGAACCTTCACGCCGAAACGGAACTGGTCGGTTCGCGCCGATGTTTCCTATGGACATTTCGACAACGACCTTGCTCGTTGGAACATGCTCGGAACGAGTACCGGTTCCTTCGACCAGGACCTTTTCGACCTCGGCGTGTTGGCGAAACGTGATTTCCGTATCGGAAAAACGTCGAAGCTGAGCCCGTATGCCGGTTTACGGTACATGTATCTCAGTCAGGAGTCGATGAGCGAAAACGGAACGAATCCGTTTGCGAGCCAAATCGCCGCCGATCACCTGAATTCGTTCGCCAGTACGCTCGGAGCGGCGTTTTCGACCGATCTGAAGTATCGCAAAACGGTCTGGACGCCAACGTTGTACGCCGATTGGCGTCATGAGTTTGCCGACACGCAGTACACGACCGGCGCCCGGTATCTCAACGGTGGAACGTGGTACGAACTCGGTTCCGTGGACCGCGCCCGGGACTCGGCGGACCTCGGATTCAACATCATGACGAGTTGGACGGGCCGCCAAGGCCGAATCTGGGATCTCCAGCTTGGTTATAATGCGAACCTGACGACCGACTTCAGCAGTCAGGCGTACTACGCAACGCTCGGATTCCGATTCTAGTACAAACGGGAACGTTTGCCGATTGGGGGCGGCGATCTTCCACCCCAACGGGGTACAACAGAGTAGCCGGGGGTGAGGCGTACTCGCCGTAACCCCCGGTCATGGAACGAGATAAAAAACCGACCCCAACGGGGTCGAACAATTCGCGCGAAGATGCCGCTGTTGCACCCCGTTGGGGTGCTGATTTTTATTCGAGCCCCCAATCCGGGGGTTGCGCCGAGTACGGCTTACCCCCGGCTACACTGTTTAGCCCCGTTGGGGCTGAATTCGAAACATTCGACCACCCCTTTTTCGCAAACGTTCCCCTCTACACTCTATCGCGTTCGGGAGACTTTCGAGCGGAAACCGTCATTACGGCGAGTACGCCTCCATTCCGGCTGTTATCATTACCGTGAACACTGTTTCGAAACGTTGGATTGATCGTCGTTCGCTTCCAAGGTTCAACCTTTTCGAAACTGTTGCGGAGTTTGACCGATATCGTGTTTGAACGCCTGCACGAAATAGGAAAGCGTCGAGAATCCCGTCTTTTTCGCGATTTCGGTGAGCGAGAGCGTCGTCTCGCGGAGTAGGAATTTCGCCCGTTCCATGCGAATTCGGGAGATTTCCTGTTCCGGCGTCCGACCAAACCATTGACGAAATCGACGCTCCAGCGTGCTGTGGGAGATTCCGACGGCTCGGACGACCTCGGAAACGAGAACGCCCTGCGTCGCGTTTTCCCGGATGAATCGAATCGCGGCGGCAACGTCCGGATCGGTCACGGCGAGCATTTCAGTCGACTGCCGTGTCACAACGCCGCTGGGCTGGACGAGAATCGGTTCGGCAAGAGGCGTCGTTTGACCATTCATTTTGCTTTCAAGCAGAGCGGCGGCCCGATAACCGATTTCGGCACTGTTCAAATCGATACTCGAAAGCGGCGGATTCGACAGGTTGCACACGAGAATGTCGTTGGTCGTTCCGAGGACCGCGATTTCTTCCGGAACGCCGATATTCGCCTTCCGGCAGACGCTCAGGACCCGCAGCGCCTGATAGTCGTTGGCCGTCCAAACGCCGACCGGCTTCGGCAGCGAACGCAGCCATTGAATCAAGGGTCGCTCGAATTGCGTTTCCCAAACCGGATACGCCGAGGGTTTGTGCGTCGATCTCTTTTGAGGAAAAGCGTCGGAATAGACGTGGCCTTCCAAATTCCTCGCGGAAATCTGTTCGACGAAGGAATGCTTGCGAAGCTCGGCCCACCAAGCCTGGGCAAAGGAATAAAACGCGAAATTTCTCAATCCACGCTGGAGAAAATGGTCGACGGCGAGACGAGCCGACGTCCGTTCACAGTTTCGAATTTCAGGAACGACGATTCGACCGTCGCCAAGCAACTCGACGATGGGACAGCCGGTTTTCGTCAATCGCCGGGCGAAATGGATCGACGGCGTTCGGGAGATGATTCCGTCTCCCTTCCAATCGGCAAGAAATTCCGGCGGCGCTTCCAAGAGGCCGCGATCTTCGAAGTCGACACTCCAATGATCGTTTTCCCGGACGAACCGCAGGATGCCTTCAAGAATCCCTCGACCGAACGCCCGAGACGTTTCGATGATCAAGAGAACCTGTTTCTTTCTACGGCTGGACATCGTTCTTCTTCGCGACCCACTGCATGATCATGTTAACAATCTGCTTGGGATCGATCGGTTTGCTGCAGTAGGCATCCATTCCGGCCTGGAGGCATTTTTCTTCGTCGCCTTTCGTCGCGTTGGCGGTCAAGGCGATGATCGGCAAACGATCAACGGCGTCAAGTCGGGAACGCTCCCAATTCCTGATTTCGATCGTCGCCTGATATCCGTCCATTTTAGGCATTTGGCAATCCATCAACACGATGTCGAACGTCCCGGCTTTAACGGCGTTGCAGGCTTCCTGACCATTGGAAACGACGATCGACTGCATCCCGGCGTTATTGAGTATTTCGACGATCACGATTTGATTGATCCGATTATCCTCGGCAATCAGGACGCGGATCGGTTCCCGCGACGATCTTTCCGGCAGCGACGACATCTCGGCCAATTCATCGCCCGGTGTCGTGGACGACGGCGAAATCCGTTCCATGAAAAACGACGTCAACGCGTTGAATAACGCCGAACAATAGACCGGTTTGCTCAGATACTGAACGCCGTTTTCACGATGAAAGTCGTTCGTCGACTCGGCGGAAAGTGGAATCAATGCAATCACCGCGGGCTTCTCCGACCGCTCGTCATGGAGGATATGGTCGATCAGCATCGTTCCCGGTCCGTCCTGCAAAACGATGTCGACGACGATCAGACGGTAAGGAGCGTTCCGATGACAGGCTGCCTGAAATCGTTCCCAGGCCTCGCCTCCGTTGGAAACCGATTCGGCCGCCAATCCCCAGATATTGAATTGCGTTCGAATCGCTTGGCGTTGAGTCTCGTTGCCGCTGACAATAAGCGCCGGTAAATGAGTCAACGCCATCAAATCCAATCCGACGCGGTGACCGCTCCCCGGGCAGAAACTCGCTTCCGTCCGTTGGCAGATCGTCGCTTGCCGTTCGACACACAAAGGCGTCGGCAAACGCATACACTCAAGAATTTCCGGTTGACATTCAAAAGGAATGCTCAACCAGAACGTCGACCCTTTTCCTTCGACGCTTTGGACGCCGATGGATCCGCGCATCAACTCGACCAATTTTTTGCAGATTGCCAAACCGAGCCCGGTACCGCCGTAAAGTCTCGCCGAGGAAGCGTCGACTTGGGAAAACGGCTTGAAAAGCCGATGGAGTCGCTCTTCGGGAATTCCGATGCCCGTGTCGATGACTTCGAAACGGATATTCACGCCGTTATTCCGGAGCGTTTCGTTGGAGACGTGGATTCGAACGCCACCGTGCTGCGTGAATTTCAAGCCGTTGCCGACCAAATTGAGCAATATTTGACGGAGCCTTCCGCCGTCGCCGAAAACCTGTCGGGGAACCTTCGGTCCGAAAGTCACGGCGAGTTCCAGATTCTGGTCGTTCGCTTTCGCCGCGAGAATTCCCATGACGGATTCAACGATTTCGGGAAGGTTGAACTCAAGGTTTTCCAGCTCGAATTTTCCCGCTTCGATTTTCGAAAAGTCGAGAATATCGTTGATCAAAAAAAGCAGCGAATTGCCGGACGCCTTGATCAGCTTGGCGTATTCGAGCTGTTTCGGCAGCATCGGCGTCGCCAGAAGCAAGTCGGAAAGACCGATCACGCCGTTAAGCGGCGTTCGGATTTCGTGACTCATCGTCGCGAGGAACTGGCTTTTCGCCTGACTGGCGTCTTCCGCAGCGGTCTTCGCCCGGTTGAGTTCCTCAAGGATTTGTTGCCGCTCCGTAACGTCGACAATCACGGAGATCAGTTGAGTTTCGTCCGGTCGGCTACCGCGAACCGTGCTGATGCTGATATCGCTCCAAATGATGCGACCGTCTTTCGCTCGGAGAGGAAGGGTCAAACGATGCTGATCGAATATTCCGTCCAAGGCGTTCCGGGCGCTGTCCTGACCGTTGACGTGATTGGGATCGACGAACGACCACACGGGAGTTCCGTAGAGATCGTTTTCCGAATACCCGAACATCTCCTGATAGGTTTTATTGATGTATGTAAAATTGCCCCGCCAATCGGCGAACGAAATCGCGGCCGAACTGTTTTCGAGGATCGACCGCAGCTTCGCCTCGCTCAATTGAAGTTCCTGCGTTCGCTGTTCGACGAGATTTTCGAGTTTCGTTCGATATTCCGAAAGCTCGAATTCGGTCGATTTGCGATCCGTGATATCGCGGATAATGCTGATTGCCCCGGTGATTTCGTTCTTTTCGCCGAAAATCGGGTAAGCGGTATGGTCCAACCACATTCCGGGCTTGTCATCGGTCGGCTGTTCGTAATGCTCGATCGTTACGGGTTTGCCGATTGCGAACATTTTTTCGGCCGGGCAATTCGGGCAAATCTCATCAAGCAGCGACGTGACGTAACATTTTTTTCCGACCAGCGGCAGATGCTCGGTGTACATCTCGTCCATCGTCCGGTTCGTGCGGCTGATCGTGTAATGACGATCAATGACGAAAATTCCGTCGGAGATGCTCGAAAACAGATCCTGAAGGAACGCTTCGTTTTTTTGCAGCGTCTCCTCCATCCTTTTTTTCTCTGTAATGTCCCGGGCAGTTTCCGTGGCGCCGATGATGTTGCCCTGCCGGTCGCGAATCGGGAAACTGGTCAGCTCGAAGTGTCCTTGGAATTTCTCGTCGAAATACTCTCGGTAAGCAGGCAGGCCGGTCTGGTACGTTTCGACGACCGGACAGAACGTACAGGGGCCTTCGATAGCGTGAACGCTACGAAAACAGGCGGGACCGATCAGATCCAGCGTCGAAAACATGTCACGGGCCGCCTTGTTCGCCAAAAGAACGTTGAAATTGCGGTCCAGAACGTAAGTATTGTCCGGAATACTGTCGAAAAGGTTGTTCAGGAGTTCCTTTTGAGCGACTAATTCCTCTTCGGCGGCGTGCTGGTCGGTAATGTCGGTACTGAATCCGACCAAGCCGACGACCTTGCCGTCCGACCCGAAAGCTGGAACAATGTGACGTCGGAGATAGCGTCCGCCGATCAACATGGTGTTTAACTGCGTTTCGCCTTTGAAAACCTTGGCGATCCCGGCCCGTGCCGATGAAGAGTAATTGAAAAACTCCGCGAGATGCTGGCCGATGCCGTCGCCCGGTTTGACGCCGAATCCGGCGAGCCCCCCGCCGTCGGTGTAGGTTAGAATTCCGTTCGCATCGGCCGCGAACAGGATGACGTTCGGCGAAAGGAGTACCGCCCGACGCAAATCGTCGAGAAGATGCGGCTGTGTCGAGGATTCTTGAGGAGGTGGCATCGCAACAGGAAAAAGTAATACCGTCTTCCCCGCGCAGGCGGGGACCTGGAGAACCGATTTTATAGGTTCTTGCATACGTTATTGACGGATGCAAACGCTCAATAACGTTTTACGACTAGGTCCCCGCCTGCGCG
>JAVBQW010000059.1:0-4759 GCA_031548665.1 Thermoguttaceae bacterium | reverse complement strand
TCTTTTGCGATAACCGTATCTCTTTCGCCGCGTCGCCCCCCCCCGCGCTCACCTCCCCCCCCGCGGGGGGGGGCCCGACGCGGCTAATGAATACGTAACATCATGACGAAAATCGGACTCTTCGGCATCGGACTGGACACGTACTGGCCGCAATTTGACGGACTCCATGCCCGGCTCGTCGGTTATCAACGGGAAATCGCCGGCAACCTCGTTCGCCCCGGCGTCGAAGTCGTCGATCTCGGACTCGTCGACTCGCCGGAAGCTGCGCAAAGGGCCGCCGTCCGGTTTCGAGAAGAAGGCGTGTCGCTCATCTTTCTCTACGTTTCGACCTACGCGCTTTCCTCCACCGTGCTGCCGGTCGTCCAACAAGCAAACGTTCCCGTCGTCGTCCTGAATTTGCAGCCCGTCAAGGCGATTGACTACGCCACGTTCAACGCCCTTGGAGACCGCACCAAAATGACGGGCGAATGGCTCGCCCACTGCCAGGCTTGCAGCGTGCCGGAAATCGCCAACGTCTTTCTCCGCTCCGGCATTCCGTTTCACCAGATTACCGGCACCCTTCGAGACGACGCCGAAGTTTGGTCCGCCGTCGACGATTGGATCGCCGCCGCCGTCGTCGCCGAAACGCTCCGCTGCTGCCGCGTCGGGCTCATGGGACATTATTACGGCGGAATGCTCGACATTTACTCCGATCTGACGAAACTCTCCGCCAAGCTCGGCGTCCATTTCGAAATCGTCGAGCCGCAGGAGCTGAAGCGGGAAGTCGATTCCGTTTCCGAAGCGGCCGTTGAAGATCGAATCGCCGAAATCTGGCGGCTCTTCGACGTCCAACGCGACTGTTCCGACGACGATATTCGTCGAGCGGCGACGACGTCCGACGCCCTGGACCGATTGGTCGAACAGCACGATCTCGGGGCGCTGGCGTATTTCTTCAGCGGAACCGGCGACGACGCTTACGTCGACCTGATCGGTTCGATCATCGTCGGCAACTCGCTGCTCACGGCTCGGGGCGTGCCCGTCGCCGGAGAATACGAGGTCAAAAACGTCCTCGCGATGAAAATTCTCGATTCTTTCGGCGTCGGCGGCTCCTTCACCGAGTTCTACGCCATGGATTTCAACGACGACGTCGTCCTGATGGGACACGACGGGCCCGGACACACCGCGATCGCCGAAGGAAAAACGAAACTCAAACCGCTGGACGTCTTTCACGGCAAAGTCGGCAAAGGGCTGAGCGTCGAAATGTCCGTCAAGCACGGGCCCGTCACGCTGCTGTCCGTGATCGACGCTCCCGACGGCGAACCTCGATTTCTCGTCGCGGAAGGCGAATCCGTTCCGGGACCGATTCTCGAAATCGGCAACACGAACAGCCGCTACCGTTTTCCGCTCGGCGCCAAAGGGTTCGTCGACGCCTGGTGCAAGCACGGTCCGGCCCATCATTGCGCGATCGGCGTCGGACACGTCGCCTCCCGACTCGAAAAACTCGCCGAGATTCTCGGCGTCGACGTCGTTCGCGTCTGTTAAGCTTTCGCAGGAAAATACCAATCCCAAGGCGCGCTTCGCGGCTAAAACGCAAGCGGATATGAAACGTTGGAGAAAATTCCATGGAAACCGTTCTTCTTCCGATTCTCGCCGTGCTCGGCGGGCTCCTGACGGTCGTCGGCACGATTTATCTTGTCACGGCGTTCGTCGTTGCCGTACAGATTTATTCGTTCTCGATTTCCCGACTCGTTCGAATTCCGAAGCTGATCGTTTCCACGAAGCGGCGGCTCATTTTCAGCGAAACGGATCTCTGGGCGGAGGAAAACGGCTTCCATTACGTCGGCTTGTTCCGCATCCAGGTCGTTCTCCTCGCGGTCTGGGAGAACCCGGAGAAATCCACGTTTCTCGCCCAATACCTGAATTTCGAGGGACCGTTTTTCGAAATCGAAACGGCATTCGACAAAAATATTTCTTTGACGACCGGCAATGTTCGCGATGGAATGTTGATGCCGTTTCCCCGAGGAAATTACACCCAAAGCTTTCCGAAAAAATCGTTGGAAGAACTCTGGGAGCGGCATCTCGAAGCGGAACGTTATTTGACGGAAACCGGCGGCGCCCACCTGACGCCGTACTGTTCCGAACTTCCCTGGGGCAACGTTCATCCGGAAGATCCTTTCGAAAAGCCGGGGCCTTCCGCCGTCGAAATTTCGTTGACCAGCGGCGTGCGAACGCAGGCGAAACATGTTCGGAGCCTGCTTCTCTGGCCGCTGCGCTGGCCGTATTGGTATTTCGTCCGACGCTTCACCTGGGTCCACAAAACAATTAAGGAGCAGGTCGAAATGGGCCGGCTCGCCCTGCCCCTGGAGTTGCCGCCGGACTACGAAGAGAAAATCGTCCGTTGGCCGCCAAAAAAAGATTGGCACGGTTTCGAACCGCAGCAAACGGCGTCGCTCTTCAATGCAAAGCCGGACGACGAGTATTACATCGAGCCGGAATACACGCGAAACGGCGTTCCGGAGCCGCAGACGGTCGGAAAAATCGGCAAAGCCTTTTCCTGGGGACGGGGACTCTTTTTCCTTTTTATCTTCTGTCTCGCTCCGTTGTATTTCGTCATCACGAATCAATTGGCTCAACGCGCCATGATTCAGGTCCAGCGTTCGTTGGCCGAACAGGATTACGAAAAGGCGAAGCAGCGGGCGACGTCGATCCGACACCGATTTATCCGGCCGGGAGCGATTCTGCTCGTTGCCGAGACGTTGGCCGACGCCGGACGTTACGACGACGCTCTGGAATTGGTTCCGTTGTTGGAACGTGGTTGGGAACGGGAAAACGTTCTCCAATTCATCGTCACCGCGAAGGCCGTCGACGGTCGTTTCGACGAACTGGACGACATTTTGCAACAGATGGATCGCAATTACCATTACACGGACGCTCTCAAGAACATCGCCGGCGCCCAAGCGAAAGCCGGCTTGTTCGAGGACGCCGCCAAAACACTCGCCAAGGCCGGCGATCAAAACACCAAGGAAAACCTTTCGATCGGTTACGCCAAAATCCTTTTCGAACTCGGACGATTCGATGAGGCGGTCAATCTCTTGAATTCGATTGCAAAATATCCCGAGATGAAAATTTACGCTCTCGGTGAAGTCGCGTCCAAGTTGGCGACCAACGGAAACATCGGGCAAGCCGTGCAGCTTCTTCAACTCGCCGTCGAGGAGGTCGAGAAAATCGAGATTCCCCGCCGTCGACCGGAATACCTGCGAAATCTTTTGCCGAGACTCCGGCAGGCGGGACACGCCGAAGAAGGCTTAAAATTCGTTCAGGAAATCGCCCGACGATTTCCCCGGGAAGAAAATCTTCCCGTAGGGGAAACGGCTCTCGACGACGACGTTCTCGCCGAGACCGCGATTCTCCACGCCGAATTGAAAGACTATGATAAAGCCTGGGACGTTGCGTTTTCGATTCCGACGTCGCTTGATCCGAACTGGACAAACTGGAAGCCCAAGGACCGGGCGTTTCAGGAAATCATTAAGATCGAACGGAAACGAAACCTCGACCAACGTCTCGAAACGGACGGCGAACGAATCGATCCGCTCATCGAGGAACTCTTGGCGAACGCCGTCGATGAAGAGCATCAATTGGATCCGTTACTGAAACTCCTCGTTTTCCAAATCGACGCCGGTCGTTTCGCCGCCGCCGAGGCAACCGTTCAGCGGCGTACGGCATTGAAAAACAAGAATCAACGTTTTGCCGTCAATTTGAACGATTTCCGGACACGGCTTGCGACCGGGTTGGCCGAAGCGGGACGAATCGACGACGCCGTCAAAACGCTCAAAAACATCCGGGACGACGAATCGCTCCATGCTTGGCGGACGGTGATCAAAGCCGAAGCGAAAGCGAGCCGCTTCGACGACGCCGTGAAGCATTTGCCGCATTGCAAGGGCATCCCTTATTATCGTGACGAGGCCGTCGCCGAGATCGCAACGGCGCAACTCGAACAAGGTCGGCTCGCGGAGGTCGAGAAGACCCTCGACCTGTTCAAAGAGAATTCAAGGAAAGTCGGAGTCGCCGTGTCGCTGGCCGAAGCATATCTCGCCGCCGGAAACCAGGCCGAGACCGTGAAATGGACCGACCGCCTGATTCCCTTGATGAATCGCTATTGGGAGGTTTCGTCTTGGAGCGATCCCAAGCCGGAACTCTTTTCGAGAATCGCGATTCTCGAAGCGAAAACCGGTCGTTTGCCGGAAGCTCGGGAAACGGCGCAACGAATTTCGCTGCGTTCCGACGGCCTGCGGGCAAAAACCCTAGCGACGATCGGCGAGGAAAAAAAGCCGGAATGAAGCGGAGGGTCAGGAATGATACTGAAAACGGCGAGAAATTACCTTTTCGTTTTCAACCGAAAAAGAGCCCCAAGTGGAGCGGTACTCCGCGCAACTTGGGGGTTGAAGCGGAGAAAACGTGCCGTTTGTCCCCGTTTGTATACTGTGAAACGGTATTCGACTGACATTTTTCGAAAAGGTTTCTCCGTTTCGCTTTTTTTCATAAAGTCAAATACTGACGAAAGATGAGCCGACCAACGGAAGGCGGCGTCGACGTGGCCGAGGCGACCGCCCTACCGTTGCTACGGTATTGTATAATCACCCTACTACAACGCCAAAGCATATTTTATCAATATTTTGCCACGGAAGACACGGAAAAATCACGGAGAAATTCCTTGCATCATCTCCTTCCGTGTTCCTTCCGTGTCTTCCGTGGCTAAAAGCAATTTTAGGCTTGGCAGGGT
>JAVBQW010000032.1:0-4438 GCA_031548665.1 Thermoguttaceae bacterium | reverse complement strand
CGCCGGCCCCCCCCCGCGCGTGGCCCGTGTTCTGCGCGTGTCGGGCGCTCGCCCCCGGCCCCCCCCCCCACGCGGCTAACGTTTACTTTTTTTCCGGAGAGGGATCATGTTGGCGGCGCACATCGTTTTCGGGTGCCACAGTTTTTGGATGCCGAACGATCCACGCGGTTCCTGGTCGGTTTACGTCGGTTCGCAAAAATTGTACGACTTCGGCGGCGGCGCAACGAAAGTCGACACCACACACAGCCGCGCCCGCGATCCGCATGACGTGAAACGTCGCCTCGACGCTAAAAGCCAACTCGAAATTCCTCCCGTCGTCCTCAACGGCCTGCAAGCCCGAGCCGCCGCACGTGGTTTCGGTGTCGCCGTGAAAGAATCCCAATACGTAATTTTCGCCTGTGTCGTCATGCCGGATCACGTTCATCTCGTCGTCGAACCGCACGCCAAATCGTTCACCGATATCGTCGGACATCTGAAAAGTCGGGCCACGAAACAGATGAATCACGAAAACCTTCGGTCGCCGACCGGCGCGTCGCCGTGGGCGCGGGGCCATTGGGAGGTCTGGCTCGATTCCGATGACGCCGTTTTTCGTGCCGTAGAGTATGTCGAACAAAATCCCGTCCGGGAAGGGCTCAAGCCGCAACATTGGCCCTTCGTGGTTCCGTATCGCCGTTAACCGTGTCACCCCGCTGTTAGCCGCGTCGGCCTCCGACGCGAGTGGAGCGGTGTTGACGTTGTTGCCAGGACTCGCGCGTCGGAGGCCGACGCGGCTAACAGGTAATCCTATGTTTTTCTCGAAAAAATCCGATCTGCCGGCGCCGACGAATCTCAACGTCGGTTTCTCTCTCGATCAACGTCGTGAGCATTCCTTTGCGATCGTCTGGAAACTCGACTCCTCACGCAAGACAATTCGTTACGTGATCGAGTTCTCCGTTGACAAGAAAAAATTTCACGCCGTTCCACCGGAACTCTGTTCGTTTCACGACAAACGAGCCGACATTCCGTTCTCGAAGTTCGTCCAGCTCATGAACGAAAAGAAACTCGACATTACGAAGCACCGTTATATCTACTGGCGCGTCGTCGCCGAATTTCATGACACGGCCGGCAAAAGCTTCGGCACCGTGTCCAGCGACGTCGCCTACTTCGAAATGCCCGCTCTCGGTTAGCCGCATCCGCCTTAAATTCTTTAGCCGCATCCGCCTGGGGTGCGCGTATGTTTTTGAGGGTTAAGCGCACCGCAGGCGGATGGGGCGAAACGTGAAAACCGGGATTGACTCACTTTTCGGAAATCTCTACAATTTTGCTTCCGTTTGGCAAGTTTACAAAATAATTCCAAATTTTTAGGAATTTCAGTAGCCAAGCTGGTAAAATGTTCCGATAGTAAGATCAGTAGCGGAAAAACCGGCCGCAACAGGCCCCCCCAGAGTTCGAACACGATGTCCGACTCGCCCGCTTATCAGTTTCCAAGCCCGATAACAAGGAAGTAAACATGCGGACTCGAAGCAATTCCATCGTTACGGCCCTCGTGCTCCTTTCGCTCGTCTCCGGAGCGATCGGCTGTAAGAGCAATGGAGGGGCGTGGTACAAACCCAATTCCTACACTTGGTACAATCCTTTCTCGTCGAAAGACGATCCGATTCCGCCGTACAGCGGCGAACACGCGGCAACGGCGAAACCGAGCATCGGCGCCCAGCCGAATGTCGCAGCGCCTCCGGGCGGTTACGGCGACAAGGCGAAAGAAGCAGAATTCTACGCCGCGAAACCGGAGAAACAAGTTCAGCCGCAATACGGCAACACGATCACCGGCGGTTCCGCGCCGACCTCGACTCCGGCTGCCGATCAGAACCGTGTCGCCATGGCGGATGCTCCGCTCTACAACGGAGCACCTGCAAACTATTCGACGCCAAATCCTTATTCGGTACCGGACGCCTATTACCAGCCGAATAGCGGTGTGACGCCGGCCAGCTATCAACCGACGAGTATTCAGCAACCGAACGCCGGTTATCAGCAACCGAACGCCGGATATCAGCAGCCGGCCGCCGGATATCAACAACCGGCCGCTTACCAGCAACCGACTGGATACCAGCCGAACGGTATGAGCCCGAATCCGGCCGACTACGCTCCGAGTGCTACACCCTCGCCGTACTCGCCCAATACTTCGGTTCCGGCAACCAATTACTCGCCGTTCGCAGCCCAACCGGAAGCTCAACAAGGCTTCGGGGCTCCCGTGTCGACAACAACGGCTCCCGCTGCGAACGCCTATGGAGCCGGCTACACCGCTGCTCCAAGCTACGGCTCCGGCTACCCCGCTACGCCCTCGACTACAGGAGGTTTTTAGTTTTGCTCGACATTCGCCGTATCAATGTTGATACGGAACCTCCTTCTTCAGGATCCTCGACGACACGCCGTCGAGGATCTTTGCGTTTCTTGCCGTTCGAGGATTGACAGCGGTTGGCCAATTTGGGACAATTTTGTGATTCCTCGAGCTTCAGCGCGTCGGAGGCCGATGCGGCGAACAAACCGCGTCGTCAGCGACGCGGTTCATCCACTGTATCGCTAACGAGTATCGCAAACGATGAAACACGCGATCCGATTCGAAAACGATGCGTTGACTTTTGCCGCATCGCATTTCATCACCTTCGGCGACCCGGAAAAGGTCGAAGCACTGCACGGACACAATTTCCGAATCAAGGCGGAAATCGGCGGACCGCTCAATCGTCGAGCCTATGTCGTCGATTTCATCGCTGCCTTCGATTCCCTGAAACGGATCTGCGAGTCGCTCTCCCACAAAATTCTGTTGCCGCGAGACCATCCGTACATCAAAATCAAAACGCACGGCGAAACGACGACCGTGACTTTGCCGCCGTTGACGTGGTCCTTTCCTCAGGAAGACGCCGTGACGTTGCCGCTCAAAAACACGACGACTGAGGCTCTTGCCGAGTACATCGCGTTCCTGTTTCGGCGCGACCTTGAAAAAGAAGAGGCGTTCGAAGCGGCTTCCGACCAATACCGCGTAACGATCGAGCTCGAAGAGACGCATGGAATGTGGGCGATCTACCGAAACTAAAAAATAGTTTTTCAGAAACCTCTGAACAAAATCCGAATGATGAAATCGACGTCAATCCTTTTTTTCTTTCTTGCCGTTGCCGTCATTGTCAATTCCGCCGTTTTCGGGGCCGAAAAACTACGGTTTTTCGTTGGAACGTACACCGACAAGGACGGAAGCCAAGGAATCTACACCGGTCGCTTCGACACCGAGACCGGGACCTTGGACGAACCGGAGATTGCGGCGGAATGCATTAATCCCGCGTTTCTCGCTCTTCATCCGACCAAACCATATCTCTATGCGGTCGGAGAGTCGAAACAGGGAATGGTTCGGGCGTTTCTTTGCAACAAAAAAAGCGGTCGGCTCGTTCACCTCGATGAAAAGGAGCTTCCCGGTCGCGGACCGTGTCATCTGGCGATTTGCACGTCGAAAGACGGCGAAACCGATGCCGTCGTCGTTGCAAACTACGGTTCCGGCAGCGTCGTTTCCCTGCCGCTGCTGGGAAGCGGCAAAATCGGAAAGGTCGCTTCGGACATCGAACATATCGGATCGGGACCGAACGCCGGAAGGCAAAAGACTCCCCATGCGCACGGCGTCTATTTCGACGGTTCGACGGTCGCGGTTCCCGATCTCGGAATCGATTTGATCGTCTATTACAACATCGATTTGGCGTCGGCGAAGTTGTCCCGCTCCTTGGATATTGCGAATCTTCGTTTAAAACCGGGCGCCGGTCCGAGACACCTTGCCGCTTCGAAAGACGGTCGGTTCGTTTACGTCGTCAACGAACTTGATTCAACGGTCAGCGTGTTCGACCGCCGCCTGCCGAAATACCCCGATCTCGTTCAAAACATCTCGACGCTTCCGGAAGACGCCGACGCTGCGGCCCTGAAAAACAGCACGGCGGAAATCGAACTGCATCCCAACGGCAAGTTTCTTTATGCTTCCAATCGCGGCGACGACTCCATTGCGGTCTTCGCGGTCGAAGAGGGCAAGCTGACGCTGCTCCAGAACGCCCCCGCCGGCGGCAAGACGCCCCGGTTTTTTTGCCTGGATCCGACCGGACGCTTTTTACTGGCCTGCAATCAAGACACCGGAAATATCTGCGTGCTGACCGTTGATCAAGAAACCGGCAAGTTGACGCCCACGGACCACAGCGTCAACGTTTCCAAACCGGTCTGCCTCGTTTTTGCAACGAATCCGTGAATATTAAACGTCAGCGCGGGGTGATATCGTTGCTTTAATGGGCCGTATTAGTACAACGCCAAAGCATATTTTATCAATATTTTGCCACGGAAGACACGGAAAAATCACGGAGAAATTCCTTGCATCATCTCCTTCCGTGTTCCTTCCGTGTCTTCCGTGGCTAAAAGCAATTTTAGGCTTGGCAGGGTA
>JAVBQW010000134.1:0-8370 GCA_031548665.1 Thermoguttaceae bacterium | reverse complement strand
GGCATTCGACTGACATTTTGAGAAAAGGTTTTGCCGTTTCGCTTTTTTTCGTAAAGTCAAATACCGCCGAACGATGAGCCGACCAACGGAAGGCGGCGTCGATGAAGCCGAAGGCAGCCGCCTTACCGTGCTACGGTATCGTAAAGAATTTGTTCCGACATGGTTTTCTCCCTTTGTCCTTCGAATTGGCGTCATCCCTCCCTTGAATCGATCGGCAGGGACCGGCGTTTCGGTGAAAGATTTCGTCCGTCGACCGATCATAGCGGCCCGTGAAATGGTGGGAGTTTGAAAACTATTTGATTGATGAAGAACGGTTTACGGAAGAAAGGGGCTCTGGGAATTATTTTCGGGTGGCGACTTTGTCAATAAACACCCAAATACCGATATTTCTCTTGCCAAGATAACAATTTCGACGATAATCTTCAAGATTGGGTGGGTGAGTCGATGAAAGAAGAGGGTCGGTCGCCGACAATTTTTCAACAGCGCTTCCGTTCCGTCGTCGGTCCGTGAGACGGTTGCGTTGCCTCCGATCTTGCCGAAAGATCACGGAAGATTACGATTTTTGAGGATAGGAGCGATGGGTAAGACATTTTTCAGCGATCACGGATTTCGAATCATTTTCGTCGTCGTGTTCCTGTTGGCGTTCGTCTGGATGGGAACGAAACGAACGTTGTTGAGCAACGCGAACAACGTCGCCGACTGGTTGCCGGCAACATTCGAGGAAACGAAGGAATATCAATGGTTCCTCAAGTTTTTTCCTTTCGAAAGCTTTGTCGTCGTCAGTTGGGACGGTTGCACGATGGACGACGATCGCCTCGAAATGTTTGCCGAAAAGTTGGTTCCCGGCCAGACGATCGACAATATGTCGGAATGGATGTCCGGAACCCTGCAGTTGAAAGCGGATCTCGACTTGTCGCACACGCCGGACAAAGTTCCAGCGGATCTCGCGAAAACCGCTACGGTTGAGGCGGTTCCCGACGACAATCGGTCGGCCTCGGTTCCCGTCGTGGAAAAAGCTAAAAAAACGGACCCGAAGTTCTTCAAAAACGTCCTGACCGGTCCGCGACTGAAACGGCTTCTGGAAGAACGCTACGGCAGCGATCCCTCGAATCCGACTTATTTGTCCGAAGAACAGATCATGAAGCGGCTCGACGGTCTCCTGATCGGACCGCAACGGACCGCCGTTGACGGCACGCCGTTGCCCGCCGGGAAGTATCGGACCGCGATGATCGTCACGCTGTACAAACAGCCGAATGAAAAGGCGCTGCGAAAAGTTCTCGCCAAAATTCGTGAAATCGGCAGGGAATGCGGCGTCGAACCGGAACCCGAAGTCGACAACCGGCCCCTCATGAGCCGCTTGGTCGGAAACGCGACGACGTTTCTCCACGACGTCTTCGTCGGCGAAAAACCGAAGATCAAGGGAATCGTGATGGGCGGCCCGCCGGTCGACAACGTCGCGATCGGCGTCGAAGGCGAACGGACCCTGTACCGCCTCGCCGGAATCTGCGCCCTCGTCGGTCTGACGATCGCGATGTTCTGCTTCCGTAGTACCCGGCTAACGATGTTCGTCTTCTGGATCGCGATTCTCTCCGCCGGTATCTCCCTGGCCTTTGTCTCGTTGACCGGTTCGACCTGCGACGCGATCATGCTCAGCATGCCGGCGCTGATCTATGTGTTGGCGATGTCCGGCGCGATTCATATCATCAACTATTATCACGACGCAATCCGGGAAAACGGAATCCCCCATGCGGCGGAAACCGCGATTACTCTGGCGTGGTATCCCTGCTTCATGGCGGCCTTCACCACGGCGATCGGACTCGGTTCGCTGTACTTTTCCCATTTGGTGCCGATCATGAAGTTCGGCTTCTACGCCGCGATCGGCGTCATGGCGACGCTCCTGCTGCTGTTCTTTTACCTGCCGTCGCTGCTCCATTTTTATCCGTCGCGGGACTTGGCGAAGTCCGCCGCCGAGAAAGGAACCCATTTCGACGACAGTTCGCTGATCCTTCGATTTTGGCGATTCGTCGGAAAAAGAATCATCAAGAATAATCCGATCGTCGCCTGCGCTTGCACGGGAATCATGATTTATTTCGCGCTGGGCGTTTTCGATATCAAGACCTCCGTCAAGATGATGCGGTTCTACTCGCCGAACGCCGAGATCATCGCCCATTACACCGCGCTGGAGGAAACCATCGGACCGCTCGTCCCGATGGAAATCGTCCTCAAATTCGACAACACCCGCTGCAAGTTCAATACATTGGAACGGCTCCGATTCGTTCAAGCCGTCAGCGACAGGTTGCTGGAAAAACTGCCCGAAGATATCGGAGGCGTGATGTCCGCGGGGACCATGACGCCGACCACCGAACCAAGAGGAAAAGCGGGAAGCAATTCCCGACGAATGGTCGAATATGCCTTGAACGGTCGACTCGAAAAGAATCGGCCGATGCTCAAGGATTATATCCGGGTCGAGGGAAATCCGTCGCTGGAAACGACCGATCCGAACTATATTCCGAATTTGAAGACGCTTGATCTTACCGAAGAGGACGCCGTTCGCTTACGGGCCGTCGGAATCGACTCGCTGGAAAAGATCCTCGCGGTTCCCGAAGGCGAAGATCGACACGGTATCACGGCGGACGAAATGAAAGCGTATCGGGAAAAAGCCTACGCTTGGGAGAAAACCTACGGCACCGATCTCTGGCGGATCAGTATGCGGGTCTGGTCGCTGAAAAAAGACATCGACTACGCGCTGTTCATCGACGACGTGAAAAACGTCGTCAATCCGATGATCGACGAGTTCCTCAAGGCGAAATTTCCCAACGAAGCTTTCCCGCCGCACGAAATCCTTGTCCAGAAACCGAAGGCCAGTCCGCTTGAAATGATCGGCGATTGGTTCACTGCCAAGGGCGTGATGCTTTCCGACATGGTTTGGCCGAAACCTGTCGAAAAGAAAGCGGATCCGTCGCCGGTTTATGCCGTATACACCGGAATGGTTCCCGTCGTCTACAAGACACAGCACGAACTGATTGCCGGTCTCGTCGACAGCTTGGCCAGCGCGTTCATCCTGATCGCGATTACCATGTCGTTCATCCTGAAGAGTCCGATCGCCGGATTCCTCGCGATGCTGCCGAACGTGTTCCCGGTACTCGTCGTTTTCGGGTTCATGGGCCGAATGGGAATTTTGGTCGACGTCGGAACCATGATGACGGCGAGCGTCGCGATGGGTATCGCGGTCGACAACACGATTCATTATTTGACGTGGTTCCGTGCCGCGATCGATCAGGGCCTGAAACCGAAACAGGCGGCGCTCGAAGCCTATCAACGTTGCGCGACCGCGATGTCGGAAACAACGTTGATCGGCGGCATCGGCTTGGCGGCGTTCGCGTTCAGCACGTTCACGCCAACGCAGATGTTCGGCGTCATGATGCTCGCGATGCTGTCCGTGTCGCTGTTCGGTGACTTGATTTATCTGCCGTCGATTCTCACCGGTCCGGCTGGACACTTCTTCCTGCCGAAAGGTTCGTCGCCGATGGACCCGCCGACAAACGTCCTGCCCGACCTGAATCCGGACGCCCCAAAACGAGAACCCCTGAAAATCGCCGAATCGGCCAACGAACGAAAAAATGTCGGTTGACAGCGCAAAAGCCGGGGGGTCAGCGGCTGATTTGACTGCCGAGCGTTATCGGAACGGTCAACGTCGTTCCGTTGCGCAAAACGTTTAGCGTCATCACGGCGTCGATTTCCGATTGGGCGATCAGCTCGACGAAATGGATGTCGTCCTCGATGTCGGTTTGGTCGACACGAAGAATCACGTCGTTGGCTTGCAGCCCGGCTTGCGACGCCGGGGAATTCGCTTGAACCTGATTGATCCGGGCGCCGACCATTCGGTCGATTCCAAGCTGTTTCCGTTCTTCCGGTCCGAACGCGGCGTCGAAACCGATTCCGATGTAGGGTCGCATCACGACGCCGTTCTTGACGAGTTGGCGAACGACTTTCATGACGGTCTTCGCCGGAATCGCAAAGGCAACGCCCTCGTTGCCGCCGCCCTGCGTCGCAATCGCCGTGACAACGCCGACAACCTCGCCGCGCAGGTTCAGCATAGGGCCGCCGCTGCTCCCCGGATTGACGGCCGCGTCGATTTGGTAGAATCCGACTCGCGGCGTCGGACCGACGGACGCCGGAACCCGACGCCGATTCGTTGCGCTGACGATTCCCATCGAAACGCTCCGGTCCAAGCCGAAAGGACTGCCAACGGTCAAAATAATGTCGCCGACCTCCGCTGAATCCGCGAAAACGGCAGGAATCGGCCTTTCTCCGGCGACGGCAGCTTCGGCGACGACGACCGCCGCGACGTCGAAATCGGCGTTTGTCAGGACCTGCGTCGGCGTCAACAGGCGACGGTCCAACGTCTGGATTTTAATCGCGTCCAGCGGAACGTCTTCCACGACATGTCGGTTCGTCAGCACGACCCGTTTGCCGTCGACGTCCGCGATGATTCCGCTGCCGGATTCCTCGACCTGTACCTGAACGCCCCGAGTTCCGCTGCGCGTCGGGCTAACCGCCTTGAGTTGTTTTGATTCGATATGAACGATCGACGGTCCCGCGAACTCCGCCGAAGCTCGAAGAAGTTTGCCGAAACGCTCAAACGGCTCCGCCTCGGCAAGCAGCTTTTGACGCTGCTCCGCCCGGTCCGACGTTTGCGACCACGCCGTCGAACAACAAGGCGTTATGAAAAGAAGAATGAGGACGAGAGCCGGGACCTGTGGTCCCGGAGAAGCGGCTTGACGCTCTCGATATGGGTATTGTGAAATTTTCATGCTTCTTCCAGGAGCATCGGTTTTTCTCTTTTTTCGGCTTCTTTTTCTTCGATTTTCGGCGTTTCGATGATCGGTTCGGCGTCGAGTTCGCGCATCAAGTCGGCGAGTTCTTCGTCGGCGGCCGCTTCGTTCATTTGGCCGACGCCGTCGCCGAGTCGGAGCAGCATCGCCGTGAGTTTTTCCTGTTGCAAGGTTCCCTCGACGGTCGCCCGATCGATAAACGATTCGATTTCCGCGATATCCATCTTGGCGATCGTCGAGCCGACGCCCATCCGTTCGAAGAACGCGGCGCTTTCCTTGACGGTCAGCAGGCCGTTGACCGTTTGCAGCATTCGACCGCAATACGTCGCTCGGGCTTCGAGGTTTTCGGAGCGGGAGCGTCCTTCCTGAATCCGTCGGGCGATCGACCGTTTTTGGGCCTCTGAAACGGCGTGTTGGTATTCCGATTTGAGCTGCCGTTCGGTGTTGAAAATCGCGTCGAGCTCTTTTTCGAGCTTGCGCTGTTCGTTCTGCATCGTGAGCCGCTCACGATTCAGATCGTCGATCGAAATATCCGCCAACGAACGTTTTTTGACGCCGCGAGGCTTGAAAAGATTCCACAATTCCATGGAAACGCTCTCCGAAAAAGGTCGGAACGATACAATCGGGAAACCGACCGCATTATACCCGGTTCGAGACGGTCGCGAAACGTATCGGAACGAAAACCCGTCAGGAATCGCCCCGCGCCGACGCTTGGAGCCGACCGGGGAAACGCTCGCTTAGAACGCGAGGTTGAGTCCGAGTTGGCCGGTTTGCGAACTGTAACTTTGTGAAAGTTCGCCGTTGTACGACGCGAAAACACTCAGGCGGCTGCCGAGTTGCGTTCCCAAGCTGAAACCGAGAACGGCCCGGTTCTGGTTGCGGGACACGCCATCGACGACGAACGCCGGACCACCGTCGTACCCGGCTGCGGTGTTCAAGCGACCGCCGCCGTAATCATGCAACCAACCGGCCGAAACCGCCGGACTGACGATCCAGCCGTTTTGCAGCTTCTGTTCGCCGGAAAACCGAACGCCGAGCGTTTGTTTGAAGGCTTTCGTCGACTTTTCTCCGAAGAGCAGTTCCTCTTCGGCGTCGGCTTCCGCGAATTCGTCTTCTCGGAGTTTCATGTAATTGAATCCGATGAACGGCGTCAGCTCGGTCTGGTCGAGCTTGAAGGACCGCGACAGCATGAGCGAGCCGGTAAACATGTTGCCGTCGTGAGAACTTCGATAATGTTCGACGTCCATGAATCGCTCCATTCCGAAGTCGGTGTAGACGTATCCGACGGCTCCGGACAGCGTCCAATCGTTTCGTGTCGTCGCTCCGTAGAGCGAAAAGAGGAACGACTCGTTGTCGCCGCGGGACGAACGGTCCGCCGTTCGTAGCGATCCGAATGCGCCGCCGAATCCGATGCCGAAAATACTTTGGCGACCGATCCGACGGTCGATTCCCGTCTGGAATCCCCATGTTTCGGCGCTGTATCCTTGGAGATTCGCGGAGGCCCATTGATTGGTAAAGTTGCCGAATCCTTCGAACCAAATATCGTGTTTCCAAGCTCGGGCGTCGCCGCAAACCGGCGTGCAGGGATCGACTTGGGCGCGGAACGTCGGTTGCGTCGCACGGAGGCTCAAAAACGCTTCGACGATTGCCCGGTTCGCCTCCGGATCGAGTTCGTCGAGGTTTTGGAGGACGTCGACGATCATCTGTTCCTGGAGCGATGTCATCGTTCCGCCTTTAAGAACGTCGGTTTCGAACAACATGTTTCCGATCGCGTCGATCAGCTCTTCCCGACTGACGGAGCCGTTTTCCGAGGTCAACCGCTCCAACTGCCGGATCATGTCGCGGCTTGCGTTTTGAATTTTTTCGTAGAATTTCCGATCGTGATTTTTGAGTTGCGATTCCGGATCGAACGAACTGATCAACGATTCCAATCGGGCTTGAGCGGTCGCCGTCATGTTTCTTGAATTTCCTTTTTTGACGGAGCAATCCAGTTCGCCGACGACTTGGACGAAGGCGGCGTAAAATTCGTCGCTCATCGTTCCGTTCAAGTCGAGCAGTCCAGCGTTCCGCAGCACGACTTTGAGTCGATTCGGCGAAATTTCGTTGAAGGTCTGCAAAACGTCGTCGGCGGGAAAATCCAGTTCGTTGATCATGAATTCGACGACTTCGCCGAGCAGCAGAGAACCGTTTTGCCGGCCCTGTTTGATGATTCCGTAAGCTGTCGCCGCTAAATCGCCTTTCGGCGTCTTGCCCAACCAGCGAAGATGGGCGTTCATCCGGTCCGCGACGCCGTCGAGGAACAGGTCGAGCAGAACCTGATCGACGATATTGAGATCGTCCTGCGTCGGTTGCGGTCGGGGCGGACTGATCGGACGCGATGGAACTCCGACGCTGTCTGAACTTCCGGCGATCGACGACTGGGCGCGATAGGCCGACGAAACGTTCCGATGGGGCGGCGTCTTCTCGACGGCGACCAGAAGATGTTCGTGAAGGGATCGAACCGCGTTGTTCGTCGTATCAAGGACTTCGACGGTTTGCGCTGAGTTCAGAAGCAGGGCGTTGGCGTCCGGCAGAACGAATCCTTGCGGAGAAGAGAGTCCGAACGGCTGGGCCGCGACCGACGCAAACGCTCCTTGAAACCCGTCGCTCTGCCGGAACTGGATGCGACCGCTTCGATAAGGTCCGGCCACGGAACCGTGATGCTCGGCAGCGGCGGCCGGCGGGGCGATCGGGAGAAGTTGGCCGTCCAGATTTTCGACCGTCTCGAATTTCAGGACTCGTTCGTCGTGTTCCGATGCCGTGGGCGGGCCGACCGTGTTGATAAAATCGGAGGATCGTCGAACGAGATAAACTTTGTCGTTTTTGTCGAATGTCAGGCAGCCGTTGAGCGCAAAGGGACCGAGGTCAGACGCCAACTGTCCCAAAGAGGACGGCGTCCAAAGGGCCGCGAACAGGATCGTCGCGAGGATAAGGATGGTGAATCGAACTATCATTGATCGCCGGTTCGAACAAGGTTTTCGGTAGGATACCGTATTCGGTAGGGTCGGCACAATACCGGTTTCCAATTGAGGGAACCTCGAAAAATTCAGGAAACAAACCAAGTTGGGGCCGGAGGCTGTTGCCCAGAACGAAAAAACGGTAAATTGAAGCCGCTAAATACGGTATAAGGCTTCCGTTCGAAAGTGTTATACCCGGTTGACAGTCAGTGTAGAGTGATCAGTGTAGAGTACCGATTCGGCCAAATCATCCAATACGGTACTACAACGCCAAAGCATATTTTATCAATATTTTGCCACGGAAGACACGGAAAAATCACGGAGAAATTCCTTGCATCATCTCCTTCCGTGTTCCTTCCGTGTCTTCCGTGGCTAAAAGCAATTTTAGGCTTGGCAGGGTACTTGTACTGTGCAAGTTGCAAAGCATCGAACACTGAACAAGGCTGGAGACTGTAGGCCGGAGACTGGAGTTCCCGGTTTCCAACCGTTCCCTCCGGTCTCCAGCCTCCAGTCTTGCGGCAGAATCAAGGTTGCATTCA
>JAVBQW010000221.1:0-11420 GCA_031548665.1 Thermoguttaceae bacterium | reverse complement strand
CCTGATTGCGGTCGCCCACAAAATCCTGCTCATCGCCCATTCGTTGGTCAAAAACAATGTTCACTGGCAAAACAAACTTCTCGAAAAATCTTCGTAAATTCCACTTTTTCTCTTGACGAAAAACACAATTGCTTCAGGGCGAAAATGTTTTTGTTTCCTTTTCCCAGGACGTTGCCCTGGGCTGTTATGTCACGGCCCCTTCGGGGCGAAATCAACGACATATCAACTTTGACGCCTGCTCTCTCGTAATTTCCTTTCCCTTTTGGAGTTTCCCATGACGATAACCTTCTCCTGTCCGAATCCGGACTGTCGACGCCCTTTCACCGTTGAAGACGAATTCGCGGGAAAAAAGGCAAGATGTTCCGGCTGCCAGGCCGTTGTTACGATTCCGGCTACCAAGGCCGCTGCGCCGCTCACGGAAGCTCGATTGCCCCTGTCCGCTATCTTACAAACGAGATATTATTACACTGACGCCGTTGGGCGAAGGCAAGGTCCTGTTAGTGAACAGGAACTCAAAAATTTGATCACGCAGGGAGTCATTAATCCGCGTACACAAATAGAGACGGGCAACGGACACAAGAGAGCCGCAGGACAGATTCACGGCTTGTTCGTCGATACTCCTTCCCCCTTTGTTCTGCCGACGCAGGCAAAACAAAAATCTGCAACAGCATCACCATCTTCGCCTTCCACGTTCATCATCAAGACAGATGAGCCGGTGTCCGCGCGTCCGCCGACCCCGAAACAATTGTATTGTACGAATTGCGGGAAGCTCATTTCCGAACAGGCGGTCGCCTGCATGTCTTGCGGTGCCAAACCCACCGTCCATAAAAAGTTCTGTCGTCAATGCGGCGTCGGCCTGAACCCGGAACAGGTCGTTTGCGTCAAATGCGGATCGGGAATCAAAGGAGTAACGCAGAATTTTCTTGATAGTGCAAAAAACTTTTTGAACCCATTCACAACATCTCCGCCGAACGAGGCAGATGGTACGTTTGACAAAGCTTTGGCAAAAGGTTGTGGAAAACGGAATTCGGCAATACTCGTTTGGTGGGCGATGTGGATTGGTTGTGCCATTGCTGTTTTCGTGACAGGAATGTACCAGGCCGACAATATGGAATATAGTGTAGGACCGCTTAAACTTGGCGGCGAGCAAGCGGACAATTGGCGATTCGCCACTTTCCTTGTTTCCGTTTCATGTCTTGTTTTTGGAGTGATATATCATCGAAGCATTGCCGGCACATACGTTCAAGTTGATGAAAGCGGAATTGAAGGAAAAGGTGTCGGAAAATATTTTTTGTTGGGCGATCCGCGACTATTCAGCTTCAGGCTTGCCTATGGTCAGATATCAAGCGTCGATGCAACAGGGACGACGATCATCGTCCATGCCTCCGGTACGCAATATAAGTGCTATGTTGCAAATCCCACGGAACTACAGAGAATTATTGTCCAGCAACAAAGGAAATCTTCGTAATGCAATGTACATAGAAAACCATGTTGCGATTCGGTCTTGATCTTGAAATCTGCCCAAACTTCATGATCGCTTCATTCCGATTTTTTTGTTTGTAAATCATGGCGAACTTTTTTTACACCGACGCCAATGGTCGGGAACAAGGTCCATTCAACGAACAGCAACTCCGGAGACTAGCGGCGCGAGGAATGATCACGCCGACGACTCCGCTGGAAACGGACACCGGCCATAGGGGATTTGCCGAACAGATTCCCGGTGTTTTCAATGTCCCATCGACCTTTCCGGTAGAGGATCGAACGACGTTACAAAAAACCGTCTTTCCGATTGTCACGAAAAGAACGATCCTGTTTTTCGTCGCGAGGATCGTCATTCTCATCGTTCTTATCGTTTTTTTTCTTTATTGGTCGATCGGTTATATCGGACGACTGAATCAGTTCGTTTCATTGGCCGGCGACGTCGGTGGCGACCGCCGCAAGCCGGTTGCGGAAGATGCCCCTCTCGCCGCTCCCCCAAAGCCTCGGATGGCCGACAGAGGCGGTGACATGGATGATTTCGCGGCAGCGGATCGTAACAAACGACGGAAGCCAGACGAGCCGCCGCAAGGCCAAAACATCCCGGAACCGGTATCGCCGAGAGGAGCAAAACAGCCTGCGGAATCCGTGGCGACAAACGTAATGCCGATAGCTCCCAATGACGACAACGTTTACTATTTCAATTCGACATGCGTTGACAGGGTAGATGGAGGCGGTCAAACAAATCATTTTTACATAGATAACAATAATATGGCTTGGGAATCGGAATGGAATTCACGAAGTACAAAATATTTGGATAATGTCCGTTCGATATACGGTATGTCAGGTGGATGGGGCAAAGGTGGCGCTACATATTATTTTATCAAAACTAATAACGAATTATGGGCAATGGGCGACAATGATTATGGTCAAGTCGGCGACGATACCGGCATGCGTCAGTCAAAACCGGTGCTTATTATGAAAGACGTCGCCAATTTATATTTTGAGTCGATTCCAGAGAGATTTGAACGCACCATCTATGCCCTAAAGATGGACAAAAGTCGATGGGGCTGGGGTGCAGGGATAAAGGACGACAAAAAGGTATACGCCCCTGTTAAGATCGACGATGATTTCAACAACAATCAGCGATTATTGTCCGAGCATATCTCCATGAAGAACGGTAACCCGGAAACGTCCCCGACGATTCCATTGCCGAATGACATTATTAGGGCCTTGGGGAGCAAGGAAAACATCGTATCGACGATAGAAATTGAGACCTTTAGAGGATTTGCCGTTTCAAGGGAAAAAGACCCTGATAAATCAAGATTCTATGCCGTAACGAAAGATGGTGTTCTTTGGGGATGGGGATATAACGATGGCCTTCTCGGAGACGGGACCAAAGCAGAAAGGGACAAACCGGTCAAAATAGCGGAAAATGTAAAACGTCTATTGCCTCGGTTTTTTGTTACAACGTCGAATGATTGGTATCTTTACTCCGATCGGTTTAACGGCATCGTTCTTGGAAAAAATCATGCGCCATGGACGCCTAGAATCGCCTTCGTTAATTGCCTTTATGCTTACAAGGATTTCGGCAACGCTTTCACTGATGGAACATGGTTTACGCCCAATGGCAAACTGGCGCGTAGCAGTCACGATTTGACCAGGGACTACGAAGTCAAAGTCATCATCAACAATATTAAACTCCCAAGCATCGTGAGGGCTGCGGATGGTCGGATCATTGCCCCCGGACCGGAGCGACTCGGACCACATGTTTTGGGATCAGGCGAATCGAGAGTGGTCGGTCCCGGAGTCGGGCAAGTCCCCAAATCAGTAGCCGGTGCCGTTAGCTGGGACATGGAATTCAAAAAGAGTGGTTTCGAGGTAAATCAGCTTTCAGCACGTTCCGCCAGTCAAGTGCGTTATTTTGCTGAATTCGGGACTGTCGCATTGAAAGAAAAATTCGAACAAGCAGAATCACTTCTCCGGAGAGTGGATGCGTTTGGTAAAGTCGAGGCCCAAAAGAGAATCGACTCAATTCAGGCGGAAATCAAGACGGTGCGGGAGAGTGTTTCCCGAAAAATATTTTATGTCGACCGTTCCTATTCCGTCCGGGATGAGAAGGATAACAAGAACGGTAGCGGCAGCTTTGCCATGATTATCGATACGCCGTTTACCGTCCACCAGGATCAAGAGTTACAAGAAATACACGGATCCTTTGCCGTGCCGGACGTTACCAACAATGGCATGGTGAAATCGATGATCGGTAACGCCATTCATCTTCCCATCAGCGGGCCAATAGACGCTATCAAGGAATTCGCACGTAATAGAGATAAATATCAAGCAAGAGTATGGTTCACGGATTATCGATATAAAAATTCGTATATTCAATATGCCGAAGTCCTGAAAATCGAAGTTGCCAAGGCTGGAGCCGTTCCCGCACGGATCGCCAAGGGAAATGCGAATGGTATCCCCGTTCAGGAAAATGACAGCAAACCGAACGGATGGGGCAACAAGGCTCAACCGCAGCGCCCCGATAAAAGGAACGACGCCAAATCGAGCGGAAGAGGCGCTGTCGAACCTGATAAAAGCGGCAAAACGGACTTGGCCGCGGTCGCCTACAATTTGAACTTCCTCGAAACGTTCCTTCCCAAACGAAAGATGGTGTGGAGCAAAATAAAACTAGATGATACCATGAGAGGAGACATGATATTGAACGATATGACGGTCGGCGGAGCGTTCGACTCCGTATCACAGTTTGAACAACAAGACTGGAAGGCCGTGGACGACCAAACCGTTATGCTGACGTTCACCGTGAACAATAGAAACGGCAAGCAGAATCAGGCGAAAATCATTTTTAAGACGAACGAGAGTTACCTCATTCTCGACGGTCGCCGTCTCGACCAGAAAGCACACGATGAATTTTTCAACACGATGTACAACGAACTAAGAAATGAACTAAGAAAAGGTGGAGTATGACGACAACGAAAAGAAAGTATCCGTCGAAAATTTTTCTGAGGGGTAGCGAGTCATTCTGACAGTTAGATAATCGGCGATGCAAGTTCTTGTAACGGACCGCAACCAACCGCGAAAGGTGTCGCCGGGCTTTGACTTGGAAAAGGTATCGATGGACGCGAACGCCGTTCGAAACACATCTTGAAGAATGTCGCGACGATCCTGCGACGGCACGTCGGCTTTTCGACACCAATACAAGACGAGCCGCGAATAGAGTTCAACGAGCCGCCTCCACGCCGTCTCGTCCCGCTGCTTGATCCGCAGGATCAGCGAGGTTGAAGTCGTATCAGGAAGATTCGGGTTGTCCGGAGGTGTCATGTCAACAGTTTACCGCGCCGACGGCTTTGATTCCAGCACCCGAAAAAGATGTCCCAAAAATTTACCGTGCGGTTAGTTTTCGGAAGTGAAAACGAAACCGAGGTTGGACATGCCCCGAGCAATCCTGTTGCCGCTCGGCTTCGTCGGTTGACGAGAGGAAACAGTCGATCACCTTCTGATACATTTCCATCGGGCGTAGTTCGCCGGCGTACCGTTAGCTCATTTCTTCGCCGGTTTTTCCGCGACGAAGCGTTCGAAGAAATCGAGGGCTCCACCGGCGAAGGAGAAAGGATCGCTTTCCGGCAGCGTCTTCTTCGGAGCACCGACCCAACTTTCGATCACGTATTGATCCGGCTTGCCGCCCATGAACGAATAGTCGTACGCCATCTGCATCATGCCGGTGTACCAGGTTCGATCGTCGGCGATTCCCGCCCGCTCCGCCGCCGGATAATTCGCCGCCCAATAAATCACGCTGAACGGCAAGCCGATTTGCTGGCAATGCCGCTCGATTTTTCTCAGGTCGTTCCAATCGCCCTTGATATTTCGTGCGACAAAGTTCATCCAATTCGTGTCGACCCGAAAAAAGTCGAGTCCGCGAACTCCTTTCGCCTTCAATTTCGCTTGGAGCAGGTCGATCCATTGAATCAGCTCGTCGGCGGAAAGGTACGGAAACCCTTCGATATCGCCGATCAGAATGTCGGGATAGTTCTTGCGGACGAGCTCCATGAAGACGACGGTTTCGTCGGCGGCGAATTCCATGTCACGATTATTCTCCCGACTGACTTTCTGGTGTTCGCGGCTGTTGATGAACGGCTCGTCCATCGCGAACCAACGGATGTCGCCGCCCGCCTTGAGGATGCGGTCCCATTCTTTCGTTTGAGCGTTGTACGTTTTTTCGCCGGTCTTGGCCCATTCCTTCAGGGCACCGACTTCCAGTTCGATCGGCATGTCGATTTTCCGTAACGATTCCATCGCGGTCTTGAGTTCGCCGTCGTCGGGATACTGTTTGTTTAACCATTGAGCAGCGAAGATCAATCCGCCGACGTGCGGTCGGAGCTTCGCCCACGCTTCCGGCTGCTCGATCATTTGGCGATACGCCATGAGTTCCGTGTTGCCGGGCGGACCGATCATGAATCGCGGTATTTTGCCGCCGGAGGGTTCCGCAGCATTGGAAGCGATTGAAAACAGAAAGACAACGATAACGGACAGGATCGCGTGCTTCATGGTGTTGAGATGGCCAGGGAATTGGCTTGTGAACAGATTACCACGCGGGTCGATGTGAAAATGCGTTGTCGCAACGGTAAGTCAGCATCACGCCGCCGGAACGCAGAGGGGGAATCGTAAACGTCATGGGAACCAGTGTATCACGAAAACGGCGGGTTTTCCAGACGTATCGGATAGATCCGGGGAAATTCCAGATTTTCTGGATAAGCGGATGTTGGTCGCTTTCGAAACAAAGAACAGTTTCAGGGCGAAGCAAGTATTCAGTACTTTTCAGACGTCGTTGACAATCTTCGGCCCCAGCATCTTGATGCGTAACATTATCATTTTTCTGCGGTGAAATTCTACGACGTAGAAACATGAAATCCATTTTCAGAAATCTCGATCCGGTTTCGGAATCACGCCCTCAGCGTTCGAAATTTGGGGTTGTGGAAATTCCAGTCGACCAGTCTTGCCGCTCCAGCCGACGGAAGCGATGGTCTCAATCGGCTTCAGAGAACTCATGGCACGGACCAAGTGACGATAGAAACGATTTTTGCAACGGAAGGTCGGTTCCGGCAGACCGGCTTGGCGGATTATTTCCGTAACGGTTCCAATCGGATTCTTGTCAAATATATTGGTCGGCGAATCGAAAGAGATCGTTCGGCCTTCGACCTGGATACGACCGCGATAGATTTTTCGCACATGTTTGGCCGTGTAGTAGACGTGATCCAGATAGCATTTCACATCTGTTACGAAAATGGGCGTGTCTTGTCTCAATGTCTTGCGAAAAATCCCGGCGGCTTCTTCGAAAACTTCGTACTGGCCGACCGTGATTTGACAGGGTTTCGGACTCTGCAAAGCTAAGTGGCGAACGGGGTTCGAATGTGGAAGCTGCGAAACACAGGTTTCGTAACGCTGCGGCGTGAGCGTGATCTGTTTGAGTTCCTCGACGGCTAATTCCGGCGGCGTATTTTTGTAATGTCGATCAAGGTAAGTCGGCCAAGGCAGAGCGTCCGACGACATTCTTTCAAGGGCGGTCCAAGTCGGTCGGAATCGTTTGAAATCCTTGTTGCCGCGTTCCTCGTCTTTCGGATACGGATGGAACGGATCGTAAAGGAGAATCTTTGCATCCTGTTCAAGAACATTTCGATCTCCGGTTTGCCGCCCAATGATTGCCGCAAATCAAGCGTGTCCAGCAGATGTTGAAGCGAATTCGGATTCAGACCATGCTCCGGACAATGTTGTCGTAACGAATAATCGACATGAAGACGTTCCTGTAACAGATCGGCATAGCGTTCGTATTGGGCTCGATGGAAAAGATACTCGTCGATTTCCGTTTTGGGAACACGATGGAGATTGTGCTGAAAGACAAGATACTCCACGGCCTCGCGGTCCGTACAGCGGAGTTCGACCATGATGAGCCCGACGGGATCGGTCGCAAAGCCGCATTCGGGGCAGCACCCCCATTCATCGCCCAATGCTCGCCGGTAAACACGAAGTTCCGAATCACGGCAGAAAGGACAATACGGCGTCTCAGGGCGTCGGTCGTCGAAAGCGAGTTTGATCCGAAGCGGACGGGGCTCTTGACGTTCGAATTGCTGGCGGAGCAGAGCGGCAACCGCATGGAATCGGAAGCGACTTCCGAGAAAGGTACTGACTTTCTCCGCTTTTCGTCTTGTTTGCCGTCTGTTCATTTTTCAGTTTTTGTGATAAATTTTCGAATACTTGGCTCGCAGTGTCTTCAATGTGTCCGTCGACAAATCGATTTTACCCGGAGTCTGGGCAAACCGCAAAGGCAAGGACGAGGTCGGTTGCATCATTTCCGGCAACGAAAATAGTGTTTTGCTCGATTCCAAGGGGGATGCCGACAAGGATTCCGCCGTTTTCGGTAAATGATTCTTGCTCGTCAGCCATGCAATACGGCGTGAAATACGTCGCCGTGTATAGGGGAAATACCTGCCGATCTTGTGCTTGCGGAGATATTCCGAAACGATATACGCATCGGAGAATACGTTCAGACGTACTCCGTACAGATACTGAAGATTTCGAGACTCCTCAATTTCGGCTCGGCGTATATCCCGTTCGAGTTGACGATGAAAACGAACGATGTCATCGACAAGCCCGGCAATTTCGACGGCTTTGTTCAGCAGACGCTCCGACTCTTCTTCGCCGAGAGATTTCGTTGCGATTGGAAAAAGAATGAGATCACGCTTGTCAATGGGAATCACGTCAAGCGTGAAATCATTGAGCGTGAACTCCGGCAATCGCGGTGAGCGATGTTCCATGAGCGGCGGCGTTACATGAATTATCCGGCTTGCATCTTCTTGTTCGGTTTGATCTTTTTTCGTTGCTTGAGTATTTCCATGAGCGAGTAAACGTGCGGCAGCATGATTAAAAAGTACATGCGAGGAACGTCCTTTCGACACGGACCGTCGATGTTCCTCCAACATTTGTCACCGAATTCCTGAAGCTCCCGTTGAAATCGCGGTTCATCCCACTCCCCGGATTCTTCAACCTTTTTGCGAAGGGAAATCGCACGGTCGAAAGCCGTGACGAGCAACGTATGGTAAACACCGCACATATCCAATTCCTCTTGCGCCATGTCCGCTTCGACTTGCCGGACTCCCCCCAGATCGTTTTTTCGGGGCGGAGTCTGGGCGAGCCTTTGCCTCTCAAGGTTGTACCCCGCGAGCAAGGCGTCGGTCTTTTTCCACCTCTTCGCGTCGGTTTTGATTACTTTGAAGTCTCGTTCCAATTCGGTGATTTTCATGACACTCATTGTAATCGACAATCGACCGGAGCGCAATATCGATGTCCGATCAATGTCAAAATGTGAAAAAATATTTCCAAAAATTTTTTTGATGGGGCTGTCACGTCAACGACGAAAACGGACTCTCTGTTCCAAACGGGCGATTCGGTTTACAATTCTCTTATCGGGATCCGGTTCCACACAACCGGTCATGCTCGGCTTGATACAACCGAATCCGTGGCCGGGATATTTGGTGATCGGCAGCACGCTCCTCGGTTTCGTCCTGTTTTCGATATTCGTCGCTGGCCGACCGAAGGTTCGGCATCTCGGTTGGATGCTGACGTCATGGTTCTTCGCGGGCTTTTACGCCTGGATTCTCTGGGGAAAAACGTTTCGGCAGCAGTTCAACGACATGCCGCCCTTCGAACTTGCGACGTGGTTCATCTATCTCCTCTTTATCTCTGCCGGTATCGCCGGGCTCTGCGGATACATCGGCTTATTCGAGAAGGAAGTCAACCGAAAACTCGGCGTTACGGAAAAGGAGGATCGGGAAAAGACAACACATTGACGATCTCCGCCGCCGTCGGCGGGCAGCCGGGGACGTGCCGCTCACAACCGGTGGTACAGTTGCCGACACCGAAACCGTCGCACTTCTGGCCGCGAAAGCCTTGGCCGATTTTGATTTTGTCCTTCAACTGCCGGACATCCACTTGATTTAACGCACAGATCAACGCCGCGTAACAGGCGGAGCAGGCGTTTTGCTCGTCTATATGCTTGGCCAATTCTCGAACAAGATCGCCTTGGCCTTGCGGATTCGTTTTCGGACGGTTTTCCGTTTGCAACTCGCGGATCGTTGCGGTTTCATCGAACATTCTGCCGACACCGTACTCGGCAGCGTAACGTAAATAGTCGACAACGTTCGAATCATAGCCGAGCAACGTCGTACCATACGAATCGAGCAGAACGGAATCGGTGCCGAGTAGGATGCGGTTCGACACGACGGGATTGCCCCCTTCCTCGAACGTCGGGTCGCCGCAGATACCGTCGATCACATGCAAATCCGGCTTGAAAATGGTGTTCAACGCCGCGATGGGCTTGTGCAGGCCGATGTTATGATACCGCCGCTTCTCGCTGTCGGGAATGCACCCCTTCATGTTTTTGAGACAACAAGTCATCGTCGTCTGGCAATGCCCTTTGAGGACCGGCACGTTGATCAGAAAATCGGCGGCGGCAACGCTTTCACAAACACCGAGCGTCAGGCCGTGAGCCGCGTGTTTGACGACCTTGCCTTTTTTCGTGTCGACAAGTTTTAGGCCGTACTTCTTTGCCAAAGCCGTGTAGCCGCAGCGTTCGAAAGCTCGGTCCGTCGTCTCGCCAAGCCAGGAACCTTCAGCAATCACGATGCTCTTGACGCCGTGATCCATGAGGAAGCGGACGATTCCTTCAACGATTTCCGGATGCGTCGTCGCTCCATCGGCGGCAGCTTTGGCAACAACGAGGTTCGGCTTGATAACGATGTCCATGCCGGGATCAAGCCGCTTTTCAACGGCGGCGTCCCGGAGCAGCGTGTAGGTCATCTCCGCCGCGTCGGTGCCGTAGATGATCGTGATGTCGGATAAATTCGGCTGGGTCATAACGCCAGTTTATCATGGGCCGAAAGATTGTTCCAGTCGGCAGAAGAATTTTATCGAACAATTTTGGCGACATGCAGATCACCGGAGTGTTTTGTCAAAAATTTTTCCACGGTCGAGGACAATTCCAATCGGGTTCATGACGAAATAGGCATCCTTGCCCTTTTCAACGGCGTTGACGATCTTCGGATCAATCATTTTGAATTCGCGACATTATCATTTTTCTGCTGTGAAATTCTACGGCGTAGAAAGATGGAGTCCATTTTCACGAATTTTGAGCGTGTCGCAAGAGAGGGGGGGGCAAATTTATAGCCCCGGCGAATAAAAAGGGTCGTCAGAGAGGGAGCTTGGCGTGATGGAAAAACGAGGCAAGGAGTTTCGGATCGTTGTTGAGAAGTTCGGCGGCTTCGAACGCTTTGGACTCCAGCTCCTCGACGTTCGACGGAACGAAATTCGCCATGAAAACGTTTTTCATCATCTGCCAACACTGTTCGACCGGATTCAACTCCGGCGAGTACGATGGAAGCTGTTCGAAAACAAACCACTCCGGATGAACCGCCTCGAAGTATTTTCGTGCCGAAAGATGAGACGACAACGAATCCCAGATGAGCATCACCTTGCCGCCGTAATACTCATGAATCATCGTCAAAAAGAAAATCACGTCCTCGGTATTGATCGCACCCTCGAAGATTGTGAAACGGAAATTCAATTTCCGTTTCACCGGCGTGATCGTGATGAAGCCGAGTCCCGTTCGGGAATGTCGGGTGAATCGTTCGCGCAACACGATCGGCTTGCCGACCTCGCACCAGGTCGTCCCTCGGATCGGCGAGAGCGAAAAACCGCTCTCGTCCAGGAAAATCAGGGGTATACCGAGACCTGCCGTCGAGGCATATCGAGCTTCCGCTCGGCGTGAAAACCCGCTTCCGTTGGGCGCTGGTGTTTGCGAGCGGTAGCTGACCAACGGGAGGCGGCGGTGATGAAGCCGAAGGCAAACGAACGCCTCGACGGCAGGTCGTCGGCAAGCCGATCGT
>JAVBQW010000063.1:0-7576 GCA_031548665.1 Thermoguttaceae bacterium | reverse complement strand
TGGTTTCTTCGTATCGTTTGTCACGAATCGCACGCACCATTTTGACCGGATCGTCGGTCGGAATTTCAACCGTTGACATTGGGGAATTCTCCTGTGATGAGTGATGGAGTCGAAATAATGATTTTCGAGTAATTATCGAGCACGTTGACTTCGTTGACACGGGCGATTGTTCGCGGATTGACCATGTGACGCATATTCCAACTGATAATATAATCGCAGCGAGCCGTTACTGCGTAGGCAACATGCTTCAGGTCGTCAATATGATTATCGCTCAGAACGTCTTCAATGACGTAAATCCATGCCAGATTCTCTGCTTCCGGATTCTTCGGGAGCTTTGTAGGAGAAATCGAATCCAAAAAGGCGACCAAGACAGCCCGCTTTTCTTCCGGCGATTCCTGGATTTCTTCCAATGTCGTCGGCGAAATCACCAGTTCATACTCTTCGGAATTTTCAACAACGATCCGGAAGAATTCTTTCGTGACTCGACCTCTGGTGGATTCCTCGGGCGCGTCGATGTCGGAAATCACCGAAGTATCGAGATAAAGCCGTAATTTTCGCATGATCGCATACCGTGTGTTGGGGATCACTGTCTACTTTCTGAATTATACCGCGATTTCCGTATTCGGTAAAGTGCTTTTTGGATTATTCGGCAAGGCGAAATTTTTTCTTGCGTGATTCGCGAAAATCGCTCTGCTTCCGCCGCGATTCTATTTGATTTGTGTCGGCACGAATATTTGTTAAAACGGAAATATGAAAGCAATCATCGTTCATCGACATTTGGTGGAATTGATCGACCGGTTGAAAAACGTCGAGTTCCGGCAATACGGTACGGATTATCGCGGTCCGTTGTTGCTCTGCGCACCGGAGACGCGAACGCATCATTGCCGATGTGTGTGTTTGGTCGACTTGGCGGCGTGCACGTCCGTCGACGGCGTTTTCTCTTGGCGGTACGAAAATCCCCGCGAAGCGTTGCCGGTCAGGGTTGAAGGAACGTCCGGGCTGTTCGACGTGCCGCTGGAAGTCGATGAACTGGTGTTGCTTGATTCGTTCGGAGTCGACTGGAAACGTCCGGTCGACGAAGCTCTCGAACGGTTGAAAAAAACGAAGAAAATCAGGAGGTAACTATCATGGCGAAAACCGTTACAACCCAAAAGGGAAATGTTTGGTCTCGCAACGCAACCGTCAAAAATGGCAAGAAAGTCATGGCGTGGCAAAAAGACGCCAAGGCTTCCGCCGAAACCACGAAGAAAGTGAAACGTCAAACCGGCAAACGGCAGGGGCACTAATGGGCAATTTGTTCCATACGATCAGAACGGCGTCGACGATTTCGAACGATGTGGTTGTTGCGTTTTCCGGCGGCAAGGAAAGTATCGTGACGCTTGATCTGTGCGCAAAACATTTCAAGCGGGTCGAGGCGTTTTTCATGTGGTACGTTCCTGACTTGTCGTTTCAGGAAGAAACCCTCCGTCGTTACGAAACCGCCTACGGAATCGCGATTCATCGATTGCCGCATTTCGAATTGAGCGACCAACTTCGATTCGGCATGTTCTGCGATCCGGATGAAGAGATGGAACGGGTTGGTGTCAACGATATTTATCGTTACGTCCGCAACCTGACCGGTATTCATTGGATTGCCGCCGGAGAACGGATCAAAGATTCGTTGGTTCGGCGGGCGATGATTAAGGCGTCCGGAACAGTTGACCCGAAACGGGGCCGGTTTTATCCGCTGGCCGAATGGTCGAAACAGGATGTCGTCGACTACATCACCAAGAACCGTCTCCGCCTCGGACGTGATACCGAGGTTCTCGGCTTTTCGTTCGCGGGAACCGAGGGGCGGGCGATGGTCAAGATCAAGGAACATTTTCCAGACGATTACGAAAGGATCAAGCGGTTTTTCCCGAAGGTGGAAGCCGTCGTTTTGAATCACGAAATGAGGGAAAGGGCGAAACATGGCCAAACGAACGAAAAGTGAAAAGTTCATTGTCGAGGAAATCCATCGGTCGGTGATCAATTTCGCGGACTACAATCCACGAACGATTTCCAAGACAAACCGTAATCGTCTCAAAAAGTCGCTTGTGGAGAACGGTCTTGTCGAGCCGCTGGTCTGGAATCGCCGTACCGGACGTCTCGTTTCCGGGCATCAACGGCTTGCGATTATTGATGAAACGGAAAAGACACAGGATTACACGCTTTCCGTCGCGGTGATCGATGTCGACGAACTGGAGGAAAAGCAGATCAATGTTCGCTTGAACAATCCCGGTTTGATGGGCGATTTCGATTTGGAGCTGTTGCAGAGTCTTCATCTGGATACGGGAATCGCGTTTCAGGATTTCGGATTCACCGACTTCGATGTCAACATGTTGCTCGGAGAGAAGGCGGCTGCGACGGCGAAACAAGCGGATGCTCCGGTGGTCGAAGCAGCGAAAAACACGCTTGCGGAGGTCAAAGAGAACCGCGAGGAGATGAGCGAACGCTTTGAACGGATCGGTCGAAATGAATCGAGCTTTTACGTGACGATTGTTTGCCACAGCGACGGGGAAAAGGAAAAATTCCTTGAGCGACTGGGCGTACCGCCGTATGAAACGTATGTTCCGATTGATGTTCTCTTGCCGCACATTAAAGAGTTCGTTCCGATCATTGACGTCGAATAGGAGTGAGCCGTGAGAAAATCCGACAAGTGGCGAATCTGGTTCCAGGCAAGTGGCGAACTGACGCCGGACGGTCAAGCCTTAATCCTTGGCTGGGCGCGTCGCGGTTTGATCGACGAACAGATTGCCGCCAATATGGCAATCTCACTGTCGACATTGAAGAATTGGAAACGGAAACATCCGTCGTTCTTCAACGCTTTGCGTATCGGCAAGGACGTCGCTGATTACATGGTCGAAAACGCATTGTTCAAGCGGGCGTTGGAGGGAGATACGACGGCGATGATTTTTTGGCTCAAAAATCGGCGTCCGAAGGAGTACAGGGACAAGCACGAAATCGAACAGAACGGAACGATGAATCTTGTTTACAGCGACGTTGCCATTTTGGACGACGGAACCGACAGTAATGGAGAAACGGAAACCGATGCCGGTAATGTTGACACGGAAACAGTATGAAGCCGCCAAACTTCTCGGCGGTGATGCCCCGAACATAATGCTGTTTGGTGGTTCGCGATCCGGCAAAACGTTTTTAATCTCTTGGCGGATGATTCACAATGCGATTTCCTGCCCCGGTTCGCGGCAAGCGATTTTTCGGAAGCATTTCAACACGGTTCGAACGGCGGTTGGGCAGGACACACTCCCCAAGGTGATGAAGCTCGAACACGTCTACCATCGATTTCGTTTCGATGCGAGAGACAGCGTGTTCCGCTGCGACAACGGATCGGAAATCTGGTTGCTCGGACTCGACGACAAGGAGCGAGTCGACAAGGTGTTGGGGAAAGAATTTTGCGTGGTGTATTTCAACGAATGTTCCGAAGTCTCTTGGCACGCCGTTCAAACCGCGATGACTCGTGTTGCACAAAAGGTTGTTGATATTTTCGGCAAACCACGACGGGCTCGGATGTTCTTCGATGAAAACCCGCCGTCGAAATCGCACTGGTCCTACAAAGTTTTTATCCTGAAACTCGATCCCGTAACGCGACTCCCTTGGAAACGTCCGGAACGCTGGACATCGATGCGGCTCAATCCGTCCGACAACATGGCGAACATCAACGAAGCGTACAAAAACATTTTGGGCGAGTTCACCGGGAAGTCGAAACAACGGTTTGTCGACGGCGTGTTCACGGACGATACGGAAAACGCCCTTTGGAAGCGGGAAACGATGATCGATGCCAATCGACTCCTGAACATGCCATCGGACATGGATCGGATTGTCGTCGGCGTCGACCCGGCCGTCACGGACAAGGAATCGAGTTGCGCAACGGGAATCGTTGTTGCCGGAAAAAAGAAAATCGGAATCACCGAACATTTTTACATACTTGACGACCGGACGTTCCGAGGGAGCCCCGATCAGTGGGCAAAGCAAACCGTTAAGGCGTTCGACAAATTTAGGGCGGATCGTGTCGTTGCGGAAACGAACAACGGCGGCGCTTTGGTCGAATCGCTGCTCCGTACCGTTCGAAGGAACTTGCCGATCACTCAGGTTTATGCGAGTCGCGGCAAAATCAAACGAGCCGAACCTGTTGCGGCACTTTACGAACAGAATCGCGTTCACCACGTCGGCGATTTGTCGACGCTCGAAGATCAGATGTGCAACTACACCGGGCCGGGCTGCGATATCGAATCCGACGCTCTCGACGCAGCGGTTTGGGCGATTACCGATTTGATGAACGGCGGGATCGGAACCATTCACCAAACGCAAAATATCATTTGAAAGAAAGGGGTCGGCAATGAACCGATTTTACACGGAATACGCGGAACACTGGAAGGTCATGCGGGATTGTTACGACGGCGTGACGGCGATCAAATCGTTCGAAAATTGCAAGCGGTATCTCCGACCGTTTCCGTCCGAACTCGGAAGCGAGATCGGCAATGATGTTTATTTGTCGCGTCTTCACTTGGCTTACTTCGACAATGTTCTCCGTCCGGTCGTTGATGCAATCGTCGGCATGATGCAGAAGAACCCGGCCAAGGTCAAGTTCGGCATGGCAAGCGACGATGAGAGTCCGCAGGAAGTCCGCGATCTCAACGTGTACGGAAACGCTCAAAACGATGGATTGTCCGGTCTGAAATGGCGACTCAATCACGCCCAAACGCTCTACGGACGCGCGGGATTGCTACTCGGGATTGAGAACGGCCAAGAGAATCGACCACGATTCACGATCCGGGAATATGCGACGGAAAGCATCCTTGACGGCGAGCCGGGTGAATGGGCATTGCTTGACGAATCGACGGAAATTTTTGATTCGGTTACGAAAAAATGGAAAACGGAAACCCGTTGGCGAGTACTTGGAGTCGATGCCGACGGTCGATACTACACCTGTCCGATCGTCGGCGAGCTCACCGATGTACAACGGGATTGGGAACGCTTCGATCTATTCAGCCCGACTGGGCAAGTGGTCTATCCGACTTTTCGCGGTAAGAGCTTGCCTTTCGTACCGTTCACCGTTTGCAATGCAACGCGAATCGGAATCAATGCCTGGCAGATGCCGCCGTTCTACAATGTCGCCGATCTGACGCTGGCGTTGTACAACAGCGATTCGTTTTACCGCCGAACTGTTGCGAACCATGCAACGCCAACGCTGGTTGCGAAAAACGCTGTTCAGAACGTCGACAAAAACGGGAACGACAGACCACTCACTCTTGGCGGTGTTCTTTACGTCCGATCGGACAACGAGCATCCGGCCGACCTGTCGCTGCTGGAAACGTCCGGTTCCGGGCTTTCCGAAATGCGAGCTGCCAAAGAAGATATTCGTTCCAGTTTGAAAAGAATTTCCGTTCAGGATTTGCTCGACGGCTCCGGCGCCAACTCTTCCGGCAAGGCGATCCAACTTCGGACAACGTCCGGCACGGCGAGCATTGCCGCGATTGATCGGGCCGGAGGCAAAGCGATTGAGGAGCAGCTTGTTTTTGCCGCGATCTGGGCCGGAGCGACACGCGATGAAGCAGGGCAACGGATCACCTACGAAGCTGATACGTCGTATCTCGATGTTGATTTCAATCTGAGTGAACTGGTTTCGTTCCTCAATGTCAATTCGGACTTGGGCGGCGACGGTCCGTTCCTCTCCGACGAAAACGCTTACGCCTTGCTGCAAAAAGCCGTACCGAACGTGTTGACCGATTTCCACGACAACCGCCGCATGATCCAAGAGCGTCGGACTGCCGATCCCAATTCCACTTGGACCAAAACAGGAGACACAGAATGACGCCCGCTTCCCTGCTGTCCGTGAAAGAAGTTGCCTCAATACTCCAAATCCGTCCGGAAACCGTTCGCCTTGAAGTGAAACGCAACAATCTTCGAGCGATGCGGATCGGGCCGAAAATGGGTATCCTGCGATTCAATCCTTCGGATATTACGGAATATCTCGAAGGCCGAGCGAATCTCCAGACATCCGGAGGAAGTGCGAAATAGAATGCCAGGTAATTGTCTCGCCGGTTTGAATCGATTCTGTCCGATAACGCAATTACCGATTCATAGCGTCTCCGAATATTGATTTGACTTGGAAATTTATCGATCTACAATGCTGTTACGGGAATACGAGGGAGTGTTCCTGTTGCATAAACAAGAGTGTTTAGGCCCGTAGGGGCGTGAAAGGAGAGAAAATGTCTTTATTGGACGGATTCAAAACCAAGGAAGACCTGTTGCGGTACGTTTCGGAAAATGTTTCCGAGAAAGACGGCCTGTGTTTTATCGATGAAGTACTGGCAATCCAAGAGGAAAGCAATCATCGAAAAGCGATTCTCGACAGAGAAATCGGACAAAAGAAGGTCGCGATCAAACGAGCGCAGCAAGCCGAAGTGAAAATCAAGGAACTCGAAGAGGATACCGCCGGACAGACTCCACCGTCTGGCAATCCCGCTTTGGTCCGAGAGCTTCGGAGCAAAATCAATGAACTCACCGAGCAACTGGGGGAGTTCGAATCTATGAAGACCGAAGTTCGGTCCAATCGAATTTTTGACGTTGTTCGTCGTGCCGCCATCGTCGCCCGTGTTCCGAAGGACGTTTACGACTCCGACGTGTTTCATGATCATGTTTTGGCTCGATTCACAATCGATGATGCAACCGGGGAAGTCATCATGAAAGGCGATGCTCCGCTGAGTGTCGAGGAATTTATCTCCGCCAAGCAAAAATCGAATCCGCTCTGGTATCCGCAAGGAAAAGAAGGCGATTCATCCTCTGGCCGGGAAAACAGGTCAAGCGGCAAATCGTTGAGCGTCGGCGATATGTTCGTTGCGAATAAAATGCGTGCCGACGAATTCGATAAAGCGGCGGAAAAAAACGATGTTCGCGGAATGATCCGAAACGCTCCGATGGTCAATCCGCCGATTGCACATCGGTAACGGAAAATCAGCCAAGAAGGAATCGAGCCGCCTTCCTTCTTACCGAACTCGCCAGGAGGGGGTCTGAACAAGGCAGATTCCCATCCACATTGCAAGAGTCACGTCGGACGTGCCCCAAAACTTTTTGCAAGGGTGTCCACTTCTTCGGATGCCCTTTGCTTTTACGTAATTTTGCGATCTGTTTATCCTCCAGAACACTTCCTTTTGGCTGTGGAGGTTTTGGAGGTTTTCTTGAAATCGCCGTCGAAAAATAAGAACTTACCCCGGAAATTTCACACGGTGTTTGAGAGTGAAGGATTCGTCCCGGAGGGAGCGAAATCGTGAAATTTTCATGAAAAAACACGGGTTTTCGACGATCGGCGCACGCCGCCCCCTCCCCCAAAAAGGGTTGCATGACTCCAAGAGATCGCTCGGTCAGTCCGCGCCCGACACCAACGCCCCCACACGACTCGAAATCTCAAACCAAAGCTCACGAAATGGACAACTCGTCGGTAACGAAAAAACGATCCGACGAACACTCGACCTCACCACCGCCGCAATTTTGAACAATTTTATCCGGATCGTCGAGCATTGGGCCGACGCCAACGTCG
>JAVBQW010000110.1:0-40963 GCA_031548665.1 Thermoguttaceae bacterium | reverse complement strand
TACAACGCCAAAGCATATTTTATCAATATTTTGCCACGGAAGACACGGAAAAATCACGGAGAAATTCCTTGCATCATCTCCTTCCGTGTTCCTTCCGTGTCTTCCGTGGCTAAAGCAATTTTAGGCTTGGCAGGGTAGTAGCCCACTGTCAAATAGCAAGTAAACCGTTGTAAAAAACATATGCGGAAAATACACCGGAAGCCTCTAACCCACTCTGTCTTCCTCAAGAACGAGGTTTGTCATGTCATTTAGCTCGTCCACGTTCCCTTTTTTCTTTTTGATTGTTTGGATACTCTATCGTTGTCTGAAACATCGTCCGCAAAACGTATTGTTGCTTATTGCCAGTTATGTTTTCTACGGATGCTGGAATTGGCGATTTCTTGCGTTGCTTTTCATTTCGACGATCGCCAATTATTATATCGCGATCGCCATCGAACGATGCGGTGATAAGCGACCGAAAACGAAATGGGCATTGTTGATGTCGGGCGTGGGGATGGGGTTTTGTCTCCTTGGTTTCTTCAAATACTTCAATTTTTTCGCCGAATCATTCACGAATGTTTGTGCTCCGTTCGGACTTCATCCGGGTTTTGTCACACTAAATATTCTTTTACCGGTCGGTATCAGTTTTTTCACCTTTCAGACGGTCGCGTACATCACCGACGTCTATCGTGAAAAAATCAAGGCGACGAGGAATTTCCTTGATTTTTCCTTATTTGTCGCCTATTTTCCGCACATTACTTCCGGCCCGATCGCCCGGGCGGAGCAGTTGATGCCGCAAATCGCCAACCCGCGTTCGATCAATCGGGCCATGGTCTACAGTGCCGTTCAACTGATCCTGGTCGGATACTTCAAAAAAGTGTTCATCGCCGACGGCGTCACTCCGCTCGTCGATGATTGTTTCTCTAAACCGGACCAGTTTGGTGGGGTCACCCTGTTTCTTGGGACCGTGTTGTTCATGTTTCAGGCATACGGTGATTTTTCAGGATACACCGATATCGCCCGCGGAGTCAGTCGGCTTTTCGGAATCGACCTGATGATAAATTTCCGGCAACCATATTTGGCTTCCAATCCTTCCGATTTCTGGCAGCGTTGGCATATTTCCCTCTCTTCCTGGTTCGGCGATTACGTCTACAATCCGTTGTATCGGATACTCATGAAACGAAAAGGTTACATCAATCGTACGATGAGCCGGAAGAATTACGTTTTCCTTTGGATGTATGTCAGCCTCATGGTGACGATGATGCTTTGTGGGCTTTGGCACGGCGCGTCGATGACTTTCGTGGCTTGGGGGCTTTTGCAAGGGGTTCTCCTGTGTATTCACGGCTCCATGCGGGCGAACCGGATTTTTCATGTGAATAATCCTTCCAAAATGTGGAACACCTGCTTTTGGACAGCCGGGGTCGTTACGACGTTTTTTCTCTTGAGTCTTGTTCGCGTCTTTTTCCGTGCGGAAACTTGCAGCGATGCCTGTACATATTTTTACTACATCGCCCAAGGTGGAACGACAGGACTGGAAACCGTCGGTTTTTATGTTTGTTTCTACGGATTCTGGCTTTTCCTGATCGACATCTTATGCTACTGGCAGGATTCGGAGGTCCCGTTTACCGATAGAATCTGGATGCCCGTGCGAAGTATCGGGTACGCCTGCATGTTGTTCCTGGTTTTTTACATCGGCGAGAGCGATGTCAAACCGTTTATTTACATGGGTTTTTAGTTCACCTCGCCTTGTCGGCGAAGTGAGGAGTCGATAAATCATCGACCCTGACTGGACGAAACGTTTGGAACCACTTTTTCATGGAGAATATGATATGAACAATGCGGAAAAGTATGACAAGGTTTTCATGGAAACCTTTTCCATCGACAAATCCAAACTCAACGCGAATTTGAGTTTCAAAAGTATTCCATTTTGGGATTCCGTCGGCCACATCACTTTGATCGCCGCGATGGAAGAAGCCTTCGGCATTGAGTTGGATCCCGACGACGTCATGGTTTTCGAATCCTACGAAAAAGGCAAAGAGATCCTGAAAAAATACGGGACCAATTTCTAGTACCATGTTTTACACTGATATTGAACGCCATGGTGATAAAACCGCCTTGTTGACGGAAAACTCCGACGTGTTGTCCTATGCCGAGTTGGCCGTTCGGGCCGATCAGATGGCCGAGGCGATTCCGGCCCGAAGCTTGGTGGTGGTCGTCGCGAACAACCATCCCGACTGCATCGCCGCCTATTTGGGATTATTGAGAAAACGTATCGTCCCGATCCTGTTGAATCATTCGATTTCCGTGGATTTGTTTCGACGTTTTATCGATATCTACAAACCGGAATACGTGTATCTTCCCGATTTTCGAACGGATTTATCCGAGGGGGATATGCGAGTCATCGTTTCCGGGAAGGGGTATTCGTTGTGTCGTCCGGCAACAGGCGTTCGCCATGAATTGGGGGACGAACTCGCGCTCGTCCTGACGACTTCGGGAAGTACGGGCAGTCCCAAACTGGTCCGTCTTTCCGGTAGCAATATTGCCGCCAACGCCGAGTCGATCGCCGAATATCTGGAGATCTCCCCCGACGATCGCGCGATCACGACGTTGCCGATGGCGTACTCGTACGGTTTGTCGATCATCCATTCGCATTTGGCGAGAGGAGCGACAATCGCCGTGACGGATCGGACCCTGTTGGAGCGGGAGTTTTGGAATTTCGTCAAATCGTCACGAGCGACGACATTCGGCGGCGTTCCCTATGTCTATGAAATGTTGAAAAAACTCCGCTTTGCGCGGATGACTCTCCCGGATTTGCGCTACATTACCCAGGCGGGAGGTCGATTGTCGCCGGAGCTCGTCGAGGAATTTCGGGATATCGCCTGCGAAAAGGGTTTTCGCTTCATCGTCATGTACGGGCAAACGGAAGCGACGGCGAGAATGTCCTACCTTCCCTGGGAAAAATCGTTCGAAAAACCGGGAAGCATCGGGATCGCGATTCCCGGGGGACGTTTCGAATTACGGGACGATTCCGGAAACGTCGTCACAGAAACCAACTCGCCCGGCGAATTGGTCTATTTCGGGGAAAACGTTTTTCTCGGATACGCCGAGAAGCCGGAAGACCTCCGTCTGGGAAACCTTTCCCAAGGTCGACTTGAGACCGGCGACATCGCCCTCCGCGACGAAGACGGGTATTACTCCATCGTCGGAAGGAAGAAACGTTTCCTCAAGGTTTTTGGAAACCGAGTCAATCTGGACGAGGTGGACGCCTTGCTGGGATCAATCGGCCTTGAAGCCGCCTGTACCGGGGAAGATGACCGAATTCGCGTGTTCGTTACGAAAAAAGACCGGGTCGATGAAACGCTCGACTTTTTAGCAAAGAGTTTGAACTTCAATCCGATCGCGTTCGACGTGAGGTTTATGCCCGAATTGCCACGAAATTCCTCGGGCAAAATCGCTTATGACGAATTATCCAATCACAATATCACCGAATGATCGCATGTCCCTTGACGCAAAGATCGCGTAAACATTCACGATGCCATTGAACAAACAACGTTTTCCCATCCTCTGTTTTTGAAAGGACAAATCGCCATGAACATCGATAAACAAAAATATCCGAACGCGGCCGCATTCGTTGAAGAATTAGAGCAACGAAAAGATCGCTTCATCATTCCTTACATTGAAAAATTGTCCGACAAATACGGCGAGGAACACGTTGCGTTTCTTTCGAAAATGGCGCAACTCTCCAAGTCCGTCGGCGGCAAACCCGTCGACGCGGTTCTGAAACTCTGGATGAAATTGGCCCGGGGAGTGATCGAATTTCAGAAAACCGGCAAATACTCGCACGACGCCGAGTCCTTCGACGAAGTCTTTGAGGAAATCTACAACAACCCCGCCGTCATGGAAGGATATTACCTGGACGGCATCATGGTATCGCGTGCCTGTTGGGAAACGCAATACCTGATCCATCGTTTTTTTCGTGAAAAATTCATGCCGCTCTGCGTCAACGCGAAGCAAGGCGTCGAGATCGGCTTCGGACACGCTCTGTATTTGTACGAGATACTTGAGTACGAAAAAGAGAAAAAAGGAAGAAACGAAATGAAGGTGTACGGAGTCGATGTCAGTCCCTATGCCGTCAAATACGGCACCAAACTTCTCTCGACGGGGTTTTCGCGGGAAAATTTCGAGCTACTCGAAGGCGACATCCAGAAAGGGTTGCCTTTCAAGGATGAATCGATGGAATTCGGACTGTTGACCGATATTTTGGAACACATCGCCAAGCCGACCGAGGCGCTGGAAACCATGTATCGTTGCATGGCGTCCAAAGCTCCGTTATTCATCATCACGCCCATGAACAGTAATTCGGTGGACCACATCACCAATTACGAATCGATTGAACAAATCGAAGAAATGATCGTCAACGCGGGATTCGACGTCATTGATCGGAAACCCTTTGCCATCAAGGACTACTATCCATCGTCGAACGACGATACGGTTCACTATACCGGCGTTTTTGAAAAACGATAGTATTTATTCTTGTCGTCTATTCCTTCCACGTCCACCGAGTATTTTCATAGAGAGAGGTAATAATGGCTCGACGTTTTGCCGAGGTTTTTTACCATTTGACTTTTTTCCTGATCGGCGTATTTGTCACTCTTGCCGTTCTTCCCTTTCTCGCCTCACTGCCTGCGCAACCGGAATTGCGATGGTTGACGTTCCATTTTGGACCGGTGGCCGCGATCCTCGGCGGCTTCGTTGCCGTCGGGGTGGCACGCTTCATTCCGGCTCACGTGATTCCGGAGTCCCACCTGAGTCGATTCCAATTGGCTTTATGTTTCTGGCTCCTCGTCTTTACCTGTTGGATGCATTGGCAAGGGGGCACTTACGAATACGCGGGACAAGATACGAAATTCAGGCTCCGGAGCCGCAACACCGACGGAACATACAGTAACACAAAATCCAAGATGGCCCCGAGGCTTGACGATGTCAAGCTGTATTCCAACGACTTGTATGAGAACGGCTACAGAAAGAAGCATTTCATCGAACTGCTTTTTCGCAACGACTCGTGGACACACGAGTGGAATCTCGTTTTGGATCCGTCCGCGGCGTATCCCACCTCTGACGGTTATCGCGTGCGTTTGGTGTTCTACTCCTCATTTCGCATGACGAAAACGGTTCTCCTCAACATGAAAGCGACCGACGCTCCCTATGTTTACAAGGAGAATACGGCATGGGAAAAGGTCTCGATCTCCATCGAGTCTCCGCCCGGCACCACGACGACAGGGGATATCCTGCGATGTTCCGCAGAAGCGATCCCGATGAGTCCGCCCGCTTGGATCGCGTCCGTGTCGAGGTTGTCGAGCGCCGTCCTGTTCGTCTTGATCGGCGTACTGTTCTTGAGCGTGATGTGGTGGAATGTGTTTCGATTTTCCCTGTTACAAGAAATACCGTATCCGACCTGGGCGGTTTTGTGCGCCATGCCGATTTTGTATGTTATCGTCTGGCACGGATGGAAACCGAATGAACATTTGTTTTTGTACCAAGGGTCGCTTGCCGACTATATCGAACAACAACGCAACCCTCAAACACACAAGGAGGATGAAGTTTTAATCATCGGCTCCTCCGCCACCGGATGGGGAGCTTCAGCGGATATTCTCAATCAACGATTCGGCGGAAAAGTCGCAAAGATATCGGCCAGCTGTAGTTTCCTTTGGGAGGCGAATCGCATCTTGCGAAAATGTAAACAACTCACCCCGAGCCTGAAAACCGCGATTATCGAGATTCAATTCAGATATCTGGCCCGGATAAGTAAGACTCGGGCTAAAAAGTCGTACTTTTTGGCGCTTCGTGAATGGTATGATTTGACGCCGCAAGCGGACCTGGATCTGACCGTTTGCGAACGGTTTCTTCCGACGAAATCACCTCTTCGAAGATATATGAGTTCGCGCAGGCTTCAAGTGGGGCGTATCCACGAAGCTGGTTGGGAGAGAATTGATGAAGAGAATCCCTATCACGTCGACAGGATCGACGGCGCGCCGTTTGTTCTCGACAAGAGCTTCGAGATAGCACCACAGGCGAGAAATAAAATCGAATCGATCTACAATTATTGTTCCGATCGGAACATGACCCTGGTTTTGAACTTCTTTCCCAAAAGAGTACCGATACTTATCGATGCCAAGCCGGAAGAACTGGAAGGGAACGCAACCTGTATTGAATTTCGACAATCCTGGATCGATCGCGCAAAAACAAAGGACAATTTGGTCGTATTGAACGATTCATCTTTCGACAAGGTTCGCGAGGGAATCCCTCCCAAGTTGATGTTTTGGGACAGAACTCACATGAGACAGAAAGGAGCGGCTCTCTATACGACTTGGATTTGCGATCAATTGCTCGCCGATAAAAACTTGTGTCAAACATTGAACATCCCCTGGCAAAAGGATCGGAAGACGGATTACAAGGAGTTGATTGCCGACCTGAAATCATCGGCGACAACCGTTTCCGACTCGAATCCGGAGGCGCCGGTCAAGGTCGCCTCGCAGGAGGCGGCCGGTGAAGACCCGCAATTGAAATGAGGCACGACTTCGATGCCGACGATCCATCCCGGGGACAATGATTCTACCGCTTGGGTTTTCCCCAAGCATTTCGATACGACAACTTCCCGGAAGCGTTTGCAAAAAGGGGGCGGGTTGAGAGTTTCGAATTCACCCCCCAAGTTACGCGGAGTACCGCTCCACTTGGGCAGCGAGCGAAAACAACTTACCTAATTGTACAAGATCAATTGCCGCTTCAAGGCTTTCGCTCGAAAAAACATACCCAGGGTTTTATTCTGTTCGGAACACCAACCATCCGGGGGCTACGGCGGAGTACCACCTACACCCCCGGCTCTTGGGTATGAAACTTTCGAGCGGAAGCCCAACCCCCGAATTCCGGCGGAGTACCGCCTCCATTCGGGACTCTTTGGGTAGTTTATTTTCGCTCGCCGCCTTGGGGCTCTTTTTTGGTCAAAAACGAAAAAGGTAATTTCTCGCCATTTTCAATATCGAATAAAAATCCGCACCCCAACCTTTCGAAAATAGGGCACGGTTTATTTTTCGTAATACTCGGCGAAGGCACGCATCGTGACGTCGGGATAGTCGGTCGCGAAACTGGCGACGCCCAAGTCCAGCAGACGTTTATAAACGTTCACATCCTTTCCATTCCAAGGAAGAACCTGGAACAGGATGCCGTATTTTCTCAAGCGGTCGCCGGTCTTTCGGAGAAAGGCGTCGCTGGGATCGAAGCCGCCGTCCTTGTCGATCCGAACATGAATCTGCAACTGGTCGATTCCTTGAAAACGATCATCTTCGAGCCGATCCAGACGTTCGGCCAGATTTTTCTCCGTTCCGCCCATCCAGTGCAACGTGTACGATTTCGGGGCGACTTCTTTCCAGCGTTTGATTTCTTCGTATTTGGTGCTCGCGAGAATCAATTGCGGATGAACGCCTTCCGTTTCCCGAGCCAGTCGTTCGAAATCGACGTTTTTAATGTCGACGTAAATCCTTCGCTGCGGATGCTTTTTCAATACATCGACGATTTCGCTCATGCAAGGAATTCTCTGGCCTTTGAATTCTTCGCCTTTCCACGCACCGATATCGAGTTTCGAAACCTCGTCCCACGAAAGATCCTTGATTCCCTTCTTTTTCATCTCGTCGGAGGCGGTCGGCAGAATCCGTGAAAAATCGTTGTCATGGAACGACACGATCACGCCGTCCCGAGTCATGCGAATGTCCGCTTCCGGAACAACGGCGAGTTTCCACGCGATTTCGAACGCTTCCAACGAGTTTTCCGGAGCCAAAATACCGGCACCACGATGCGCTTGCACCGTGATCTCACGGAGCGGAATGTGATCGCGAACGTTCCAAGGCTCATTTTCGTTCGCGAACAGGAACGAGGACGACACCCAAATCGCGACACAATAAATCGATAATGTTTTCATGGTTTTTTCGTTTTCAAATTGTTTTGTTCTTGACCGATCCGCCGACCTCCAGCCGTATGACGTTTTGCCCTTCACGAACGTCGATTTCCAAGGGAGTCGTTTGCCTGGATGTGTACATTTTTTCGACCAAGGTGAATGCCGTCGACGTTTCTTCCTTGTCGGGCGTCCCCGGTATTTCTTCCACGGTCGATTTGATGACGGCCACCTTGTATTTTCCGATCGGGACGCCGTTGAATCCTCCATGCGTTACGAGAATGGCATGGCCGTTTGCATCGGAAAATCCACCGGAACTCCATCGATTCGTCTCATTGGCGGGATAGAGCGAAACGGTCGCTTCCGTCAACGGCTCACCTCCTTGAGACAAGTCGAGGGTCACGGGATGCAGTTTCGGCAAACCATCCGGATGAACGCGTTGTCCGCATCCGACGAACAGTGGAATCATCACAGCTAAAACGTAGAACGTCTTTTTCATCGTCATTATACTTGGAAAAAATGGTTTCGGAGTGTTTCGTCCCCGTTTGGCGACCCGCTTGCGTTTTGGGAGCCTCGCCAATGCAACTTGTACAATCGTGCAATATCTGTTGCCGCTTCAACCCCCGAGTTCCGGCGGGGTACCGCCTTCACTCGGGGCTCTTTGTAAAACTTTTTTTCTTAGAGAGACCGAACCGACTCGTTTCCGGAACGGGTTCCGAAAGCGCCCCAGATGCCGTATGGACTCGGTCCGTCCGCATTGGGATTGCTCGGAGAATCCGGCGAAGGAGCCTGCATGTTTCCGCAATCGATGGTTTCGGCGATGAATACGACCGACCCGTCACAACGAGACACGTGCACGCCGCCGGGGTGATTGCTGGTCGGCGACATGAGACCGGGAAAATAGTACGGAGACGCCGCAAAGCCCCCGCGTGCATATTCACCGCCGCAAGACGGCGAGTTCGGTGGTAAAACGGTGGAAAAGCCCCCGCCATCGACCGGTCGACCGGAGAAACGGACGCCGCCGCGAGTGTTGTTGAACCGGGAACCGGTCAACATTCCCGAACCGTCGATTTTACTGTTGAAGCAAAGAGACGGATCGTCGGCGACATTCGTCCAAGCCAGGTCAAGTCGGACGCTCCCCTTCACTTTCCCCGTTCCGATTCCTTGGATTTCCGCCGTGGGAGCGGGATCGTACACGGCGAACTCGCTCATCATCGCCGTATTGCTCGTTCCGTCGGTGCAGGCTTCGAATCCGAACCATTGATTGGTTCCGAACATGCCGCGAAACGTTCCGGCTTCGTCGTAGTTATTGTAAAAAGAATCGCCGATACAGGTCGCGTAGTTCGTTCGCATTTGTCGGTAGGCGTTTCCGGCGTTCGGATTTTTCGTATCGGGATCCGACGGACAACTGAAGATCGAAATCGGAGCCAGAAACAGCTCGGAAACGCAGGTGCTGTCGCCGGCATGCCACGGATACGGTCCGCTGCCGACCGGTTTTGTGAGGCTTGCTCCACTGGCATTTTGACGTGTCGTGCTTGTGCAGGCGCTGGTGTAGATCTCGTAAACAGCCTGTTGTTCCGCGAAGGGCAGAACGTAGAACAGGGCTCCCCAATTGTGCCAATGATACTGCGGCGTTGCGTTGGTGGCGCAGTGCCAGCATCGGGGTCCCGATCTTCCGGCGGGCAACGAATTGTACGTGACGTGATAATTGTGCATCGCGAGTCCGAACTGCTTGAAATTGTTCGAACAGTGCATTCGTCTTGCCGATTCACGGGCCGATTGGACGGCGGGGAGCAACAGGCCGATCAGGATGCCGATGATCGCGATGACGACCAGCAGTTCGACCAGTGTAAAAGCGGACTTGAAAAGAAGCGTCGAATTTTTTCTCATTGATTTCTTCCTGAGTGTTTTATCCTTTATTCTTTTTCGCGACAAAGTATTTTGCCGTCGCATGCCGAAGATTTCCGTTCACGTTCCGATAACCCGATCTGGCGAACCGATTTCTTTCAGCATCATGGCGAACATTATGACTTCGAGATGTTAATCCCCGATAAAGGGAAAATTAAAAATTGATGAAGATTAAGCGGCTCAAATGTTTCGTCTTCGCTCGGCGGTCCGCTTGCGTTTTCACCGTGAAGCATACCTTCCCGATTGACGATCGGGCCGATCATCATCGATCCGAAACGATTCACGGCCTCCGTCGACGGAGTGCCGATCGCGCTGCGCCGAACGGAATTCGGCATTCTCCACGGTTGCGCGGCGTGTTCTGCTGCTCTGCCGTCTTGGTCGCAGCCTTCCGGAGAGGGAGCGTTCGCCGATTGGGGCGGCGTTATACTTGTACTGTGCAAGTTGCAAAGCATCGAACATTGAACAAGGCTGGAGACTGTAGGCCGGAGACTGGAGTTCCCGGTTTCCAACCGTTCCCTCCGGTCTCCAGTCTCCAGTCTTGCGGCAGAATCAAGGTTGCGTTTGCAAACGAAGCCGAGAACTTGCACCGTACAAATACTGTAAACGGGAACAAATTGCTTGTTTCTTGCCGCTTCCACCCCCGAGTTCCGGCGGAGTACTGCCTCCACTCGGGGTTCTTTGTACAGTTTATTTTGGCGAGCCTCCTAAGATCGCTTCCTGACGGACGCGGCTCTGAAAGAAATCGATCCCGAAACAATCGACGATTTTCTATTCGGGGATCATTTTTCCCAAAAAACGGTCGTACTCTTCATCGAGTTGTTCGAAAGAGCGTCCCGTCAAACGATTCAGTGAGTCGAAACGATCGACACCGGAGTAAACCAATCGCAGCAACTGGACCGTGGCATCACGGTAGCGGCCGTCGTCGACGAGCATCAGAAAATGAGCCGTTCCAGCCGATTGCGAATACAGCCGTTGCAATTCCGGATACGTAACGAACGAAATTCGATCCAATCGAACGAGTTCGTTGAAGGGAACGTAAAAATCGTGTTTGTGTTTATGTCGCTTCGCTACCGACAAACGCACGTCGTCGGCGTCGCCAAGCACGTAATGGTTGCCCTCCATACGAAAGGTTTCCATGAACATCGCGATTCCTTCGAGGATCCAAAAATTGGCCGTTGCGCCCGGTGCTTTCGCAGGCCGCGTTTCCTGAAATAATTGATGAGTTCCCTCGTGATACGGCGTCTTTCGAACGTATTCGGCATCGAATTCGTCCATCGTGTCGTCGACAGGAAAGAAATACGCCGTTTTCGAAGCGGGATGATAGAATCCGCCGGACAATTCCAGGATTTCCGTGCGAGGTTCGATGTCCCGAAGATTGGCGACATAATCGGCTTTGTTTCGATAAAGACGGATTCGATGTCTTGGCGGAGCGGAATTGGAAACATTTCCTTTGAACATTCGGGAGAGCGTTTCGTCGGACAACTGGAACCGGAAAAAGAGTAGTTTCCAAGCCCGGTAGAGATTCTCCATCCGGCGACTCAGGCGAACGCCCTCTTCCAGCGAATGGTTCGTTCGGAGACTGTAATGCTCCGTTTCGATGTCCCAACCGTTGTTGATGTTCGCTCGAAGCTTGACGTCTTCCTCCGCAGACACCCAACGGTTTTTTACGAACCGTTCACCGGCTTCGTAACGTTCGACGTGTTCCTTCGGCATCCAACCGAACAGCGGATGGTCGACGAAACCTTTTTCGAGAGACTTGACTTCCCAATCGGTCCGCCAACGATTGTCAAGGAGCTGAAATCCGAGAATCTTTCGGATTTCTTCATGGTCCGGATTTGCTTCGATCGCGGCAATCGCAAGCTGCATGGCGAGGTTGCCGCGATTCTTCTCCGCTGCTTGCCGAGCACGCTGGAACTGCGCTTCAGCGTATTTTTTTCGAACGTCGATCAAACTCGGAATCTTTTCCAAGACGCCGAATTCCAACGGCAGACAGGGTAAAAAAATCCGGCTCGGATCGGAAGGCGGCAAAACTTGCCGAATCCGTTCGGCTTCGACGAGATTGCCCGCATCGACGGCTTGGACGGCTAATCGCTCGATTTCTCGACGGTAATCGGCTTCCGCTTGGCGGGCGCCGAGAATCAGGGCGTCCGGCTCGGCGGCGAAGAGCGAACAGACGCTGACGAAAAAGAGAAAGATCACTGGGAGAATCGTTTTCTGTCGCGACAACATCGTTTTTCTCGTTTGCCGACCCCAAGTCCGGGACCACAGGTCCCGGCTCGTGAGCCGATTCTACACGAACTGTTTGAAGACGACAACGCCGTTGTGTCCGCCGAAACCGAGCGATGTCGACGCCGCGACGCGGATCGTGCCGCTCTGTCCTTTGTTCGGAACGTAGTCCAAATCGCAGAGCGGATCCGGTTCGTCGAGGTTGATCGTCGCCGGAAAAAAGCCGTCGCGGATCGCAAGGATCGAAATGATCGCCTCCAAACCACCGGCCGCTCCGAGCGAATGTCCCATCATGCCTTTGGTCGACGAAACCTTGATTTTGTAAGCGTGTTCGCCGAGAGCCAACTTGATCGCCGCCGTTTCGACGGGATCATTGGTCGGCGTCGAGGTTCCGTGGGCGTTGATGTAGTCGATGTCCGTCGTTGCCAGAGCGGCGTCTTCCAACGCCAGTCGGATCGCCCGAGCCGCTCCTTCGCCGTCGGGACTCGGCGCGGTCAGGTGATACGCGTCGGCCGTCGCTCCGTAACCGGCGAGTTCGGCGTAAATTCGAGCGCCGCGTTTTCGAGCGTGTTCCAGTTCTTCGATCACGAGAATTCCGGCTCCTTCCCCCATCACGAAACCGTCGCGGTCCTTGTCGAACGGCCGACTGGCCCGATGCGGCGTGTCGTTGAACGCCGTGCTCAGAGCCTTGAGTTGGCAGAATCCGCCGATTCCGTACGCCGTGACGGTCGACTCGGTTCCGCCGGTCAACACGACGTCGGCTCGACCGGCTCGAATCCGATCCAAGGCGAATCCGATCGCGTCGGTTCCCGAGGCGCAAGCCGTAAGCAACGTATGGGCCGATCCGCGGATTCCAAGATGCATCGAGAGATTGCCCGCCGCTTCATTGGCGATCATTTTGGGGATCGTCATCGCGGGAATCTTCGACGGTCCTTTTTCAAAGAGTTTTCGGTGCGATTCGTCGTCGATTTCCAAGCCGCCGATTCCGTTGCCGAGCAATACCGAACAACGGTTCGGATCGTCAAAGGAAAATTTGTCGAGTCCGGCGTCTTTCCACGCCTCTTCTCCGGCGATCATCGCGAACTGAGAAAAACCTGCGGTCCGCTGAACGATTCGTTTGTCAAAATACTGTTCCGGCTTGAAATCCTTGACCTCCGCCGCGATACGACAGGGAAAATCCGAGGCATCAAATCGCGTGATGGGACCGACGCCACACTGTTCCGTGCGGATGGCGTTCCAAAATTCATTGATGCCGACGCCGATCGGACTGATCGCCCCCATTCCGGTAACTACGACACGTCGCATCAAAACACGTCTCCTCGAATCAAATTGACAAAAAACAGAAAAATGTCAAACGACAAAAGGATTCTAGCAGAGTGGAGAAAAATGTCAACGGCAACGAAGTCGAATTCCTTTGGCTTTCGACAGAAAGTTTCACGCCCCCAAAATAGGTGAAAGAGTGAAAGAGTGAAAGGGTGGGGAGAGATGCAACCGATTGATAGAAATCACCTTGCATTTACCCTTTCACTCTCTCACTCTTTCACCCTCTCACTCAAATGTAGGCGGTTTATTTTCAAGCGAGCGCTTAAAACGGATTCTGGGGAAGATTTCTCGGAAAGCACGGCAGCCGTTTCGGCGGCAGCGGTTCGTCGTAGGTATCCGACCAGTGGTCGCGGTCGTCATCGGAAGCGTAATAGCTGAGCCAGACGTCCGAATTACCTTCGGAGCAGTCCCAATGAATGAAACAATTTCGGTGTTCGAGCTTCTTTTCCTTCGAGGGAAGAATGTCGCGATAGATCAACGTGTAGAGCGCCCGATCCGAAAGATGCTCGGTGAAGTCGAGCTGGATTTTCTTTTCGTACATTTTGGCGATAACGTCTTCGAGCAGTTGGTGCAGCTTTTCGTCGCTCAGGGATTCCGGCGTCGGCAGTCTCAGTTCGGGATCGAACCAGCGATAGATCGGCAGCACGGGCGCGACCTCCCATTCCAACATGCTGGCGAGAAAATCGTTTTCGAAACGGAGCGAAAATTTTTGAAAAAGAACGCAGCTGACCGATTCGTCGAGATAGGGTTCCAACTCGGTGCGAAGCTCCGCGTTGCGAATCATTTCATCGACTTCCGAATTGGAAAAATGCGGTTGTTCCGGCATGGTCCTGATATCTTTTGTCTCGTGCGTTGGGGAAATACAGGGGAAGGAAAACGACGACGATCTTCATTACGTCGTTCCTTAAGAAATGTATCAAAAAAACTGTAGACTTCAAGATTTTTTTCGCGGTCCCTCACAAATCTTTTTTTTCGATCCGACTAGAAACGGTACAATCTGTATTCTTTTGCCGGAAAAGCAAACCGTGTTCGCCCAGCCCCCCGAAGCGGCAATTTTCTCGAACGGTCGGGGGAATCAGAGCCGCGACCGTCAGGGAGTGGTCGCCCCGAAAAAACCGCTTCCTGACGGGCGCGGCTCTGAAAACGATACGAGTTGTTTGTAAAATGATAGTTTTCATAGAAGCCTATTGAACCATCCTGCGGATTTCGATCCGGAACGGCAGCGATTTGAAAAAGTTTGTCTGGCTGGCGAGCCTACAGCCCTGTAAGGACAACCCAGAAGGAAAGGAAAAAACTGCTCTTTTCCCAAGCGGCGTTTTCGGGTAGACTTCTCGCCTTACGCTGTCGGGAGGACACGACGGCGGCTTGGCCGCAGCCAATCAGGACTTTCGTCCCGAAGGCACCCCCATGAAATGGTAGGCTTGAGCCGGACGGATGATGAATGCTCCCGATTTCGCCGGCGTGGGCCGTGAAATGATTTCACGGCCTTGGGAGACAGAAATTCAAGGAGGGAAGCGAGAGCATGGAAGCTCGTCTTTTTTTTCGGTGCGGTTGTTTCACGTTGACGATTCTTTTCAGCGTTCTTTCAATGGGCGCCCAATACGAAACGGCGAATTACGTCGTTCCCCGCGATCAGCGGCAGGAAATCCGATCGGGCGAGCGATTCGTAACGACGAATTTTGAGGTTCTCAACGCTCCGACGCCGGAACTCGCGAAGTTGTTCTGCGAAACGGCCGAGCGCTGCCGCGCCGAACTGTCCGTTCTTTGGCTCGGCCAAACGCTGCCGGATTGGTCGGAAAGATGTCCGATTCTCGTTCGCGTCGGCGAAACGCTCGGGGCCGGCGGCGCAACGACCTTTATCTTCAACAACGGCGAAGTTTACGGCTGGGAAATGGATATTCAAGGCTCCGCCCGCCGGATTGCCGATTCCGTGCTGCCGCATGAAATCACCCATATGATCCTCGCCTCCCATTTTCGGAGGCCGATTCCCCGTTGGCTCGATGAAGGAGCCGCAACTTCCGTCGAACATGTTTCCGAGAGAGATAATTATCGACGTCTCCTGATGCAATTTCTCCGTGAAGACGTTCGCAAAGGTCTGCCGTTCAACCGAATGGTCGCCCTAAAAGAGTATCCGTCGGATCCGATGCCGTTTTACGCTCAGGGATTTTCCGTCGTCGAATACCTGCTCAGTCTCGGCGGACATCGACGGTTCATGGAGTTCGCTGGAGATGGTATGAGGTCCGGCAACTGGAATATCGCCGTCAAACGGTATTACGGCAAGGAAAATCTCGGCGAACTGCAACTTTCCTGGATTGATTGGGTCGCTGCCGGATCGCCTGCCGTCGAACTGCGTTCGGAAACGGTCGCCGCCGTACCGCCGTTGCCGTTGCCGGTCGTCGAGATACCGCAACGGCCCTATGCTTCCGTTTACGCCGCCGGACTCGATCACGCGACGCTAAAGCCGGAAAACGCTCCGGTTCGGGAATCCTCGACCCTGCTGCAATGGGGAGCCGGAACGGTAATTCGTTGAGCAATACCGTAAAAATTGTCGTCATCCCCGCGAAGGCGGGGACCTAGGCGGAAGACGTTATTGACCGTTTGCTTCCGTCAATAACGCCTACAAAAACCTATTGAAATCTGTTCTCTAGGTCCCCGCCTTCGCGGGGATGACGGAGTGATTCGTTGCAAGAAAAAAATATCAGGAGTCCTCAAAATGATTCGATCGCTTTCCTGCATGTTGTTGATTCTCTCCTTGGCCGTCGGTTGCGGAACGAAAGAATCGTCGACGCCGAGCGCCTCCGTAACGTCTGTCTCGGAATCGGTTGACGAAGGAGCGAGCCAAACCGTTGCAAAATTCATGACGGCGATGCTCCGGGGCGAAGATGAAAAGATTCGAGCCCTGTTGACGCCGAAGGCTCGAAAAGTCGGTGAGGAAAAGGGCGTTCCGTTCTCGCCGCCGGCCAGCGACACGGCAACCTTTACGATCGACAAATTCGAGACCTGCGGCGACGCCTCCGTATCGGTCTCCACGACGCTCACGGACGTCGATCCTGAAAACGGTCAAAAAGAATCCTCCGAAATCGTTTGGCAAGTCGTTAAAACGGAAGAAGGTTGGCGAGTTTCCGGAGCTTTGGTCGCTTTGTTCGAAGACCAACCGAAGATCCAGATCAATTTCGAAGATCCCGAAGCCGCTCAACAAGCCATCGCGGACGCCGAAACTCGGGAAATGCAGAAACTCGGCAACAAGCCGACCGGTACGGAAAATCGATGAAAGAGTGTAAAGGTGAGAGGGTGAAAGAGTGAGAGGGTGACGCAAGCGATTATCTACCCCTTCACTCTCTCACACTCTCACCTTCTCACTGCCCTTATTCGCCTCCTCTTTTCTTACGAGTCAAAAAATGTGTGGAATCGTCGGATACGTCGGGGACAAGGATCCTGTTGAATTTCTTCTTCGCGGACTTCGGATGCTGGAGTATCGCGGATACGATAGCGCCGGTTTGGCGACCGTCGATCGGGAACGCTCGCTACGGATCGTGAAAACGCCGGGGCGGATCGACAAGTTGGCGAAACTCGTTGCGGAGTCGACGTTCAAAGGAACAACAGGAATCGGACATACACGCTGGGCGACGCATGGTTTGCCGACAACGGAAAACGCGCATCCTCATCTCAGCTTCGACGGAGCGGTCGCCGTGGTCCATAACGGCGTGATCGAGAACTACCAATCGATTCGCAACCAGTTGATGAAGAAGGGAGTCGAGTTCGTCTCCCAAACGGACACGGAGTCGTTGGCCCATCTCATTGCGTTTTATCTCCGTGAGGAAATCGAAAAATACGGCGACACGGTCCAGCTTGACGAAATGCTGCCGCGTGTCGTCAGTTTGGCGATTTCTCAAATTCACGGAACCTACGGAATTGCCGTGATGTTCCGCGACTATCCGGACGTCCTGATCGGCGCGAAACTCGGCAGTCCGTTGATCCTCGGCGTCGGTCGAGGCGAACATTTCCTGACCAGCGACGCCGCAACGCTTGCCGGATACACGGATCGGATCATCACCTTGTCGGATCACGAACTCGTTTTCCTGACGGCCGACGATTTCACGGTCCATCACAGGGACGAGGGGCGCGTGGAGCGAACGATCGAGGTTCTCGACATTGATCCGGGCCAAGTCGATCGGGGCGATTTTCCCCATTACATGCTGAAAGAGATTTTCGAGCAGCCGGAAGCGGTCCGCAACGCCTTGCGGGGCCGTCTCGATCACGATGCCGCAACGGCAAAGTTCGGAGGACTCAATCTGACGCCGCAACAACTTCTCGGTGTTCGGCGAATTTTGATGACCGCCTGCGGAACGAGTTGGCACGCCTCGTTGGTCGGCGAATATCAAATCGAGTCCTTGGCCCGAATTCCCGTCGAAGTCGAATACGCCAGCGAACTGCGGTACCGAAATCCGCCGCTGGATCGCGATTCCCTACTCTTCGCAATTACACAAAGCGGTGAGACGGCGGATACGATCGCCGCGCTGCGAGAAATGAAGCGTCGCGGTTTTTCGACCTTGTCGATTTGCAACGTCGTCGGCAGTTCGATCGCCCGGGCCTCGGACGGTGGAATTTATCTCCACGCCGGTCCGGAAATCGGCGTTGCGTCGACGAAAACCTTTACGAGCCAATGCACGGTACTCGCCTTGCTCGCCCTTTACCTCGGACGGCTGCGACATCTGAGCTTCGAATCGGGACGTCAGATCATTTCGCAGCTTGAACGACTTCCGAGCCTTGTTGAAAAAGCCTTGGCGACGAACGATCAAATTAAACGGATCGCCGAAAAATATGCCGGATGCAAGAGTTTTCTCTTTTTGGCGAGACAGTTCAATTTTCCGACGGCCTTGGAAGGAGCCCTCAAGTTGAAGGAAATCAGTTATCTTCACGCCGAGGGCTACGCCGCCGGAGAAATGAAACATGGTCCGATCGCGTTGGTCGATCCCGAGACGCCAAGCGTGTTCATCGCTCCAACTTGTTACGTTCACGACAAGACCTTGTCCAACATGCAGGAAATCAAGGCACGCGGCGGCCCGGTCATCGCGTTGATCACGCAGGGCGACAAGCGGACGAAGGAAATCGCCGACGATGTAATTGAGCTTCCGGAAGTCGAGGAATTCCTGCAGCCGATCGTTTACAACATTCCGCAGCAGCTCTTGGCGTACCACATCGCGGTCTGCCGGGGTTGCGACGTCGACAAACCCCGTAACCTTGCTAAAAGCGTCACGGTCGAGTAATCTTGAGATGATTTTACGGCGAAAATTTTTCTTTCGTCCTGCACAGGACGAAAAACATGCTATAATCCAAGCGCGTTATTGTTCTCCAGCGGCGTTCTTCAACAATTCACGATGAAACCGATTCAATTCCTCACCGTTTCGATTGTTTGCCTGCTTTCGTTCGGATTCTTCCGAACATCGCTCTCCGGGGCTGAAATTCCGTTGTTCGTCGATCAGGACGTCGAACGTTTCGGACTGACCCGGACTTGGTTCAATCAGGTCCAAATCGACCCGATGCGCCATGAAGTTCTGTATGCGATTCAAGAAGGCGGTACCTTGTTTCTCGTTTCCGACGACGCCAAACTTCATGCGATCGACGCGGTAACCGGCAAGTCGCTCTGGATGCGAACCTTTGGCGAAAAGGGAATGAGTTACGCCGAACCGGCGGCAAACAGCCGATTGGTCGCCGTCCATAACGGCATGGAATTGTATATTTTCAACCGTAAAAACGGCAAACAACTCTTTCAGGCCCGACTTCCCGGAGCGGCGGCGACCGCCTGCGAACTGAGCGAAAACTACGTTTTCGTGCCGATGATGGACGGTAAGATCATCGCCTTTCCTTTGGAAGATCATCAGCCGGTTTTTGACGACGATGCCGCTCCGGCCAAACCGGCGGCGACCGCTGAAGACGATGAGGTCAAACCGGCGGAACCCATTGCGGCGGCTAAAGGAGAGGATCCCGTTCTCGCCAAGATCGTCAAATCCTTCGAAACCACGAAGCAGTCCGTGATGGCGGAGCCCGAAGTTCCGAAACCGGAACCACCGATCGTGTTGCGAGGCCCGCTCGGAATTCCGATGGTCTGCCAATCATTTGGAAACGTTCTCGCCAAGCCGTTGATTTCCACGCAATTGATTTCTTACGCCCCTAACGGTCGCCCGTTGACCCACCAGGAAATTCTGACTTGGGTAACCGATCACGGATCCCTGTTTGCCGGAGGAATCAACGCGTTTTCCCAGGAAAAATTCGAACTCCGCTATATGATCGACTCCACGGCGGAAGCTTTTTTTCTGGACAAAACGCGGATCGCGCAACGTGAATGGAACAAAGGCAACGAAATCGTCGTCCGGCCGACACCGAATCAATGCGAGCCTTCGATCTATTTTGAAAACAAGTCTAAGGAACTCGTAATTCCCAACTTGGTCGTCGTCGGCAGTCGCGGCGGGTACGTGTTTTCCGTTCGAGACCGCTTGGGCGAGGTTTTTTGGCAATTCGCCGCGAATGGGCCGGTCGTCGAACAAATTGCCGTGGTCGGCAAGGACGTCTACTGTCCGACGTTTCCGGCCGGTATGCACGCCCTGAATCTGATCGATGGAAAAGAAAAATGGTTTGCTCCGGCTGTCAAAAAATTCGTTGCCGCGTCAAAAAAACGTCTCTACGTTCTGGACGCCCACAACAACATGATTCTGCTGGATCGTGAGACGGGGACGCCGATCTCGTCTTTCAACGTTCGCCAAATCGATCAATGCCTGTTCAATATTGAGACGGATCTGATCTTTTTCGTCAACAAATCCGGTCTGGTTCAGTGTTTGAAGGAGCGACGAATTTGTGGAAATCCGGAATGTCGCGACAATCCAAACTGTCCGCATGCTGAAGATTTGGCAAAGCCGATCCAGCATCGGTTATCGGCAGCGCAATATGCCGAGGCGATGAAGCAATACTCGAAAGACCAGTCGTCGCCGAAACTCTATTGGATGACCGACGCCAATGCCGACGCGGAGACACCCGAAGCCGCTCAGGACGAAGAATCCAAGGAAACTGACGACGAGAATCCCTTCGGCGACACGACAAAGAAAAAGTCCGGTGAAGATGGCGGACTCGATGCTGATGAAGACGCCAAGCCGAAAACCGCTCCCAAACCGGCAGCGGCACCCAAAGCCGACGACGATCCGTTTAATTAATCGAACAGCCCAAGCGTCAGCGTCGATGTTTTCTTGCCGTTGAGCGATGATGATAAAAGAAGAAAATTTTTATAGGATCACCGACAAAAAGGATAGGACGACCGACGAACGAGATCGGAAAGTTGCGATGGAAGCGTTTTCCGTCAGTAAATTTCATGTCGTTGAAGTCAGACGGATAACGACGTACCTTGCGAACAGCACTGTCGAAATGATTATTTCGACTCAAATGAAGAGCATCAAAGATTTTTCCCCGGAAAATTAAATGATGACCGAAGAAGAACGAAAAGAGATGGCCCATGTGATGGAGCCGGTTTATCAACGAGCCATCGACGAATCGGTTCAATACTTGCTGAAAAAATGGAAGGATGAAAACGAGACGGAAAACGTAGTTGAGTCGGAACCTGTAAGGGAAGTCGCTTGATCTTTCGTCTTCCTCAATCAAAAAGCCGCTTGAATTCGTTGAATGGGGGCTTGGCTCGTTATTTTTCAATGCGTCTCGACTCGGCTGGTCGACCGGCGGCGAATTGAATCTGTTCGAATCCGGCCAAGCGGCTCCAGTCGTAAAGGTCGATGACGAATTCCATGGGAGCGTCGGCGTCGGCGTCGACGATGATCGGAAGCGTTCGTTTCGCCGCTGCCAATCGACCGAGTAGTATCCGAACGTCCCGCCCCGTCTCGCAACGGTTGCCCTCGACCTGCCAATGGGGCTGTCCGTCGTAGCTCAAACGAAGCCGAACCGCTTCCAATCGCTTCGGATCCGGCAGGACGACCGTTTCCGCCGCCGAACTACCGGGAAGCGACAGATCGGTGGGCAGCAACTCTTCGCTCTGTTGAAAACTCGCCGTGCAGACGAAAAAGATGAGGAGCAGGAAAATCACGTCGATCATCGGCGTCATCTTAAGTTCCGGAGCCCCCGTTCGGCGGTTGGAAAGAACGATTTTCATGGAATTATTTTCTCAAAGAGCCCCAAGTGGAGGCAGTACTCTGCCGGAACTTGGGGGTTCCCCGCAACACTCGGCAACGATGATATAATATCCTAAATTCTTCTTTACCACAACGTCGGTACAGTTCGTCAATATTCTCGGTAATGATAGCTTTTCCTGTCCTTCAGCGCGTCGGAGGCCGACGCGGTTAACGCATATTTTTTCGATCCATCACCATGAAACTGATCTCTTGGAACGTCAACGGACTTCGCGCCTGCTGGAATAAAGGGTTTCAAGAAGCTTTCCGTCGTTTCGACGCCGATATCGTCTGCCTTCAGGAAACGAAAATGGAGCGGGGCCAGGCTGAATTCGACCTGTCCGGATACTGGGAATTTTGGAACAGCGCCCAGAAAAAAGGGTATTCCGGAACCGCCGTGTTTTGTCGTCTCCAACCGTTGAACGAGAGTTACGGAATCAATATCCCGGAGCACGATCGGGAAGGCCGTGTCATCACGCTGGAATTTGAGCCGTTTATCCTGGTCAACGTTTACACCCCCAATTCGCAGGCGGAACTTGGCCGATTGGAGTATCGCATGGAATGGGAAGACGCTTTCCGAGCTTATCTCGAAAAGCTGGACAAAAAGAAGCCGGTCGTCGTTTGCGGTGATCTCAATGTCGCACACGAAGAGATCGACTTACGGAATCCGAAGACGAATCGTCACAACGCCGGTTTTACTGACGAAGAACGCGGAAAGATGACCGAATTACTCAACGCGGGTTTTGCGGACACTTTCCGTACACTCCACCCCGAAACGACAGGAGCCTATTCCTGGTGGAGCTATCGGAGCAATGCACGAGCCAACAACGTCGGCTGGCGCATCGACTATTTTTTGGTGTCGCAACGGTTGATGTCCAACGTGAAAGCCGCCGCGATCCATCCGGACGTTCACGGCAGCGATCACTGTCCCGTCGAGCTTTTTCTACAAAGCACGACGCGTTAGCGGGGAATCCCCCCTTCAGCGCGTCGGGGGCCGACGCGGCTAACTTATTCGGTCGTAATGCTTAGCAATTGTTCTTCCAGCAACCGATAAATACCGGACTGGGACAGTTTTTCCATCGGATGCTCGTCGAATCGTTGCAAGTATTTTCGGATCATCGCCGCCGCATGATGCTCCGCGGGATCCTTGCTCTTTTCCAATCCGTGAACAAACCGAACGGCTTGCTCCTTCGGCCGTAGAAAAGCACAGATTCTCGAGTTGCGACCAAGATAATGGACCGCTTCGTGCAGCGTCAGACGACGAAGAACGGCAACGTCCTCCAAACGTCCCCAAGGATCGTAGATTTCCCGGCGGTAGTTTTCGACGTGCTTGCTCTCCAAGTGATTGACGATCAATTCGCCGCTGGATTGCTCTTCGCTTTCGGCTAGTTCGATCAACTCGTGTCCGTCGAGCCAATGAACTTCACATTCCTCTCCTTCCAGAATTCTGACGAAAATTCCGGGATTCTCAAGGTTTTCTCGATTCGGCGCCATGTTACACCTCGCTTTCTCCGTTCGGTTGGAGGTCTATAATGCAACCCGACACAAACCGGGAGCGAGCGTTCGACGGCTCCCAGATCCGCCAAGTTTAAACACAAACGTTCGAAGATCGAAATTCTTCGTGATACTTGCACCACGTTACGTGGTTGATTATACACGCCCCACAGTTTCAAGTCAATACTTTTTATTGTGGGGCTGTTGATGATGATGTTGTTTTTTGGAAAATTCTTGCGTTTCCCAAGTTCGTCTTGCGGAAAACGTCAGTCGGGATTAGACTTCGCTCTTGATTCCGATGCTCACGGAGGACGTCATGTCGTTGCACCCTTTCAATTCTACTCGACCGGAAGACTTTTTTCCAATCGGGTTGTCTCATCGGCCTTTTCTACTTCCCGATTTGGACCTTGCGTCGGTCGAGGAGCCTGAGGAGCGTCCCGATGTCCTGACGTTTTCCGAGCAGGTTCGTAGCGGCTCCATGGCAAGAGTCGAAGCGGTACTCTTTCTCAGTCGGGAGCCGCTTTCCGGGCGTCGGTTGTCGCAATATGCCGCGCTGCCGGAAGGAACGAAAATCCGGACGTTGATCAAAGATCTGAATCGACGTTATGACACGCAACAATGTTCGTTCCGCATCGTGGAAGTTGCCGGTGGATTTCAACTTCGGACCAGACCGCAATTCGCTTCCTGGCTCGTTCGAATGCAGGAAGTTCCGATGATGATCCGCCTGAGTCCTCCGGCAATGGAAACCTTGGCGGTGATCGCCTATCGACAACCTGTTCACCGAGCTGAAATCGAACGGATTCGCGGTGTCCAATGCGGTGAGCTGATCCGGCAATTATTGGAGCGAGATCTCGTCAAGATCGTCGGCCGGTCCGAAGAATTGGGACGTCCGTTCTTATACGGTACGACCCGGAATTTCCTCCAGGTGTTCGGCCTCGGCAGCTTGCGGGAACTGCCGAGACGCGAACTCTTCACGGAAAAAGATCCGTTGGAAGTTTAACGTTATCGTAATCGAATCATTCCCTGATCGACCACGACTTTCGGCTGTTGGCGATCACTCGGCTTGCGGTCTTCCAAGGCGTGGGCGCCGCGTCCCATCGGATCGGTCTTGGCAAGCGTTTTTTCTTCCAAGGATCTTTCTTCAACGGTTTTCTCTTCGGAAGGTCGCATGAAAGCGGCAGGCAGAATTTGCGGTTGCGGTTGCGGCTGTGGTTGCGGAACCGTTTGCGGCGGCAGTTTTCGGAGATTCTGCGCAATCGTCGGCGGAACGCTGATCGTCGTCGTTTGCATCGAACCGGCCCGATAATTCTCCTCGATCACCTTTTCGTACATCGGCGTCTCCCGTTCTTTCTTCGAGAGCAAGGCAACCTGTTGAATAGCGCCTTTATGGGAACTCATCTCGTCCCAATCCGCTTTGGCGACCAGCTGCGTTTGTCCGACCTTGCCGGGAAGATAAAGCAAAGCTTGCGAACTGACGACCGACGAACCTTTTTCCGGAACGTAACGGACAATCAGCGAAACCTTCTTGACGTTGCCCTCCGGACCGTCCTGGTCCCACGGAACCCAAAGATTGTACGAATGTCCGATCTTCGACTTCGAATAGAGCTTCTTGACATCCGACGCGGCGAAAACGTAACTCCGGGTCGGAGCGTTGTCGTCCTCCTTGCGGCCCTCTTCGTCGAAGGCGTACACGACGACGTTTCCCTGGACCTTGACCGGCCGCTTGCCGCCGGCGTCGTAGAAATAGACGCGACCGGCAAAACCCCGTGACGGCTTCGTTTCGTTCTTCGTATGCTGGACCGCCGGTTCCCAGATCGCGATGACCTTCGACGGAGGACCCGCCGGAAGCAACGCCGAAACGTCCGGCGCCTTCCACGACGACGTACTGCAACCGAACGCCGTGAGGAGGAGGAGGGGGAGAATTGAGAGTTGAGAATTGAGAATTGAGAATTGGGGATTGGAAATCCCGGATTTTTCGGTTGACGTATTCATAAATCTTTCCTTACTTCAAATTTGCGAACTCTTAGATTCCCACTCGAAACAAATAGACCCCTCATCAAATCAATTCGCGCTGCGCGGCTAAAACGCAAGCGGAATACAACCGGATCTCTAACTTTCGAGCGAAATCCTTAACTCTCAATTCTCAATTCTCAATTACTTAGTTTTCCCTCGGGGCGAGCGTCGGCATGGGGATTTGCTGGCGGACTTTTTCTTCACTGGGAAGCTGCGAGTCGTTCAGAATCACGGGGTCGCCCTGAAAAACATGGGTCGGTACGCCGCAGTTCGACCAGTCGTCGGTCCGCAGCCGCATGTTGGAGTTGCCGGTGAACTTCATCACGTCGCTGATACACCAATGCATCCGGGAAGCTTCCTGTTGTTTCAGGAGTTCCATATCCATTTCGTTGCGAATAATCGTCGGCGTCATCACGATGAGCATTTCGGACCGCTCGCATTTGTTCTGCTTGTACTCGAAAAGATGCTTGACGACCGGAATTTTGTTCAAAAAAGGAACGCTGCGGGTGATCGTATCTTTTTGTTCCGTGATCAATCCGGCAAAGACGATTGTCTGGCCGTTCATCGCGCTGACCGTCGTTTGGGCCTTCGTCAGGTCGATACGCGGCTGGTAGAGCGGTACGTTGCCTGCCGAACCGATCGGAATCCCTTCCGACATCGGACCGACTTTCGATTTTTCGGCATATAAATCCATGACGATCATTCCGTCCGGCGTAATGCGCGGCGTGACGTCGAGAATCACGCCGACGTCCATCCAATCCGTCGTGTTGCTCGTCGTGCCGCCGTAATTCGTGTTCGTTCCCGTAACGTAAGGAACTTTTTGGCCGATCTGGATCGAGCCCCGCAAATTGTGCAGCGTCGTGAGCTGGGGACGGCTCAGGATGCGAACCCGACTGTCTTCTTCGAGAGCCCGGATCAAGATGCTGACCGACTCGCTGGACGCCGAAAACATAAATCCGGTCGCGCCGCTTTCCCCCGTTCGACCGACGTTCAGGCTCGTGATTCCCTGCGAACCGACGCTGCCCGGATTGACGTTGCCCAGCGGCAACCCTTGCGACGGATCGCCGAACAGGAATCCGGGATGCAGCGCCGCGGGAGTTCCGCTCATCAAACTTCGGTCGAACAGCAGGGAGTCCTGCAAGCCGAGCTCGATGCCGAATTCGCGGTTGTTTTTCATCGTAACTTCGGCGATCAAGACCTGGATCGCGACCATCAGGGGCCGTTCGTCGAGTTGGTGGACGATTTTCCGAATCTGTTCGACATATCTCGGCGTCGAACTGACGATCAGGCTGTTGCTAAGCGGTTCGGCGACGATCACGACTTCCTTGCGATACTGTTCCTGCGGACTCTGCGGATAGTAGGTTCCCGAGTTCTGGATTTCGAGTTGCCGCTCGTTCGTAATGTATTGCTGCAACACCGGAGCAAGTTGGTCCGCCGGTTTGTTGACGAGTTTGAAAACCATCACCTTGCGGTTGTTCGAGTTTTCCTCATCCAGCCGGAGCAGGATCGCTTCGACGACGCTCATATCGCCGGCGCTGCCGCAGGCAATGATACTGTTCGTCCGCGTGTCCGTCGCAAATCGAACGGAAACCAACGTGCTTTCGCCCTCGTCGATTCCGGGCCGAACCGTTGCGATTTGGGACGACGATTGGGTTCCGCCGCCGCCGAAGCCGCCGCCGGTCTGTGTCGTCTGTTGGAACAGCGTCGTGAGAACGGTCGTCAAGGTCGAGGCGTCGCCGTTGTTCAGCGTAAAGACCTTGATTTGCGATTCCGCCGAGGGTAGTTGGTCGAGTTCCTTGATCAGCGCTTCGACCAGCGGCATCGTTTCGGTCGGCGCCGAAACGATGAGCGTGTTGCTCCGTGTATCCGCCGTGACCCGAACATCGAGTAAAACGTTGGCCTTCAAAAGATTTCCGTTGGCGTCCACGGTTCCGAGTTGCAAACTCGGGGTTCGAGTCCGACCGGATTGAGCCGACGCTCCGCCCCCGGTTCCGGCGAGTCCGGTCGAGCCGGTCGTCGTGCCGGAAATCGCATTTTGCAAGGTCGTCGCAAGTTCCGACGCCATGGCGTTGCGAAGTTGGAACGTTTTGACCGTGTTCACGGCGTCGCTGCCCTCGGTGTCAAGTTGCTTGACCAACGCGGCGGCTTCCGTCAGGTCGCGGGGACTTCCCTGTACGATGAGCGAATTCGTCCGGTAGTCGCTGACGACGAGAATCTGGGCTCCGAGATTCTGACGGTTCGAATAAAAATTCGTCAAATAAGTTTGAACGGCGTCCGCGGAAGCATTTTTCAGCCGAATAACGAGAAATTCAGTGTCCGGAGCGACCGGCGTGTCGAGTTTCGCGATCAGTTCCTTGGCCGTGTCGACGCTTTCTTTCTTGCCGATGAGCAGGATCGAGTTCGGCTTGACGAGCGGCAGCATCGTGACGCTTCCCCGCCGGGCCTGATAAACCTGCTGATAAAGTTGCTGGACCATTTGACCGACCCGATACGAGTCGGCGTTCTTCAGGTCGACCAGTTCGAGCACCGGTTCGTGTTCGAGACTCATCGCCTCGATCTGGTTGACCATGTCGAGGATCAGGGCGACGTCTTTTTTCGGACCGCGAACGACGATCGTATCGAGACCGTCGATCACGTCGATCTGGATCGGGCCGACGATTCCGCCGGAGTTTCCTTCCATCCCCCCGGGAACCGGCAGATTTTGGACGTTCGGCGTCGAAAACCGGGCCGTCGCTTCGTCGGCGGGTCGCTGAAAATTCGGCGTTTGAACAGGAGCCGGGGGTGTAGGCGGTACTCCGCCGTAGCCCCCGGATGGAGCCAACGGGTCTTTGTCTTTATTCGTTTCCTTGGCAATGGTTTCGGTCGCCTGTTTGACGGGAACGAGGTTTCCTCGTTGGACGGGAACGACTTCCGTCGTCACGGTTCCGCCGTTGGGGGCGTCGAGCAGTTGGACGAGTTGGAGCGTGGCGTCGACCATCGGAGCGGAACCGAGAACCGTCGCGACGCCGTTTGGGCGGTCGATCGACAGTTCGATGTCGGTTCCGTCCTTGACCGGCAGGCGAAATCGTCCCAGATTCGGCGTATTTTCAACGTTTTTGACGGGAACAAAGCGGGTTCCAAGCTTTTCGATCAGTTTCGACTCGAGCGCCGGTCCCGAAATGTTCCGGAGACGGTAATTCTTCGAAACGGCTTCGGCCGCGATGGGGCGGTTCGGAACCGCCGGTTGCGGCAAGGGCGAAACGGTTCCTCCGCTGAAAACCGGTTGAACAGCGTGAACGACGTTTCCAGAAGTCGTGGAACCGCCTCCTTGCAGGGCAATGGTCGGTTGTGGTCGAAACGGCAACGGTTCCGTTGGAGCTCCGGGTTGCTGCTGGTACTGAACTTGCCGAACCGGCTGCGATTTTGACTGTTCCGCGTAAAATGCCTGAACAACGGGGGAACTCGTCGATTCCGCTTGAAAGGCAGGAACGACATCTTGACCGAAGACGACGTTTGTCAATCCGCAGGCGAACAAGAGGAGCAGCGAATCGGGAAGCGGAAAGCGTTTCATGGAATTCAACCTTGGGAAAGGGAGAGAAAGCGACTTACCGTTTCTATCGGATATTCCGGATGCTCCTATTAAATGATTTAGGTAGAATTTGCCGGTTTTAGCGAAAATTCCATCGACATCCCCGCCATTTAGCCGGTACTCCGGCGCTTTTCCGTCAAAAAATCACGGCGTCGCCTCGATCCGTTTGCGAACGACTTCGTCGAACTCCGCTTGTTTGTCGGGCGGAAGTCCACCGACAAGCCGTAGTTTCGGCATCTTCTTCAATTTCTCGAATCCGTCAACGGAAATCGACGATAAATCGGCGTTCAACGTTTCCAAGTCGCTCATTTCGGTGATCTCATTCAGCATCTCGTCAGAAATAATCGGGTCGGGTTTGATGTCGACAATCCAAAGCGCTCGCAACGGAATTTGCTTCAGTTTTTTGAGTCCGTCCAGATCGACGCGATCGCAATCGAGCAACCAGAGCCGTTGCAGCGGCAATCGGGCAAGGGATTCGAAGCAACGATCATTCAGGGAGCAGCGACGCAAGATGAGGGAAGTCAACGTTCCTTTCATGGCGAGATGCTGCAAATCTTCTTCAACGGAAGGATCATCCATCAGCGACAGCAAATCGAGGTTTTCCGGCAAGGAACGGAAACCCGGCCAGCCGATCCGATGGGAGCCCTGGATGCTGAGAACAAAGGCCGATCGTGGAAGATTCGCCGTCCAGGAGATGTCCTCGTCCGTCGGATCGGATCCATGAAAATTCACGACGAAGAGGTCGGGCAGGTACGGCGGCCGAATTTTGTATTCCTTGGGAATCTCCGACCCGGTTCCGAAATCGAGTTCGCAGAGGATTTTCTTTTCGAGCTGAAACCGTCCGAGCAACCAATGGTTTTCGAACATCGGCACCGTTTCGAGCCGCATGGAGCGGCAACCGTGGGCCTTGAACTCGGCGGCGATTTTCTCGATACGCCGGGTTTCGCCGATCGTCGGCCGATAAATCAGAAACCACGCCCAAAAGAGAACGAGAAACGCCGCCGCCAGGAGTCCGACCGGCCAGGAGAGAAGAAAGCGTCTCATGAGAATTTCCACTCAAAGAGCCCCAAGTGCAGCGCAGCGGAACTTGGGGGTTCCCCGAGTACTCATCAACCCCCAAGTTCCGGCGGAGTACCGCCTCCACTTGGGGCTCTTTTTCGTTTTTATTTCGCGGCCTTCTTGGCGTAGCGCAACCGCGCCCGGCGGCTGTAGAGTTTTTCTTCGCGAAGTTGCGCAAGTTCCGGCGTATTGGCGGGCCGTTTCAGGGCGTCAGCGAGTTGCTGCTCCGCTCGCACGACGTCAAGTTCTTCGACCGGCATCGCGTGCATCGACAGGACGGCGACGACGTCGTCGAGGATTTCGACGAAACCGCCTTCGACGTAATAATTGACGGTATCCCCCTTGGGCGACTTAATGCGCAGTTCGCCGGCGCCGATGCGACCGACGACCGGCGAGTGTCCGGGCATGATGCCGTACTCGCCATCAATCAGCGGCAGCACCACCGACGTCGTTTCCATATCAAGAACCGTTTTTTCCGGCGTAACAACTAAACATTTCATGGTGAGCCAAGCAGATGAAAAAAGGAGAGGATCGACAAGTCAAGAGGGAAGGAACCGTCCGAAAACGACTTGCACCAAGCCTCTGAATAAATCAATGATCGAAAAAACTTTTTCCATTATACCATGATTATCGTCTATCGGTCAAGGATGAGATATTCGGTCTTTTTGTGGGAGAGGTTTTTCGCCAACCTCGTCCCCCGGCTTCTTTCCGACTTGCTTTTACGGTAAAATTCAGTGAGTTTCCGTTCCATCCCCCGAATCCGATTCGTTCCATGACGCAACGTTTTTCTTTGGTTTGTCTGTTTTTGTCGTCCATCCTTTTTCTTGCCGGCTGCAAGGAAAATACCGAGGTCTCTCAATCCATCGCTTCCATGGAATCGCAGGGAGCCGGCGTGATGAACGTTCCGGAGTCGTTGCCGTTGCCGACCGACGAAATGCTCGCTACGTTGGGACCGCTCAACGATCTGAATATCCGTTGGCTGCTCAGCGATCCGGTCTACGTCGCAACCGGTCATCCAAGCCGTTTCCTGAGTTCTCCGCTCGGTAAAGGCAACGAGGAGCTCGTCAACGGCATGCTCTCGCAGTTTTTGCAGACGCCCATGAAATACGACGATGTCGAATGCTTCGTCCAAAGCCTCAACATGCCGGTCGAAGTCATCGTCGAAACGACGGAAAACGGCGTCAAGGTTCCGCGAAAAGCGCTCTTGAATCGTCGCTCGACCACATTGATCTATGCCACGCCGCTGAAACAGGAAGAATTTTTCAAATCTTTTTTCTCCGGAGCACGAAAAACCGAGGAGTTCCCCAAACGAACAATCGGAAACCGAGAGTTTTACGACTTGACGCCGCCGAACCTCGCCGTTCCGCAAAAATTGGCCCTGTATTTCGCCGATGAGAAAACCGTCGTGATCATCGAAGGCGACGAACCTTCACTCCAGGAAGCATTCGATGACAAGCCGCCCACGGGAGCCGCAATCGAACGGCTTCGACGAACCAATGCCGCCGACGCCGATATCGTCGTCGTCGCTTCTCGGGAAGGCGTTCCCTTTGAAGCATCGCAAATTCAGTTCTCGCTCCAGCAATACGGCGTTGCTCCGGGGCTGGCGAACATTTTGGCGGTCGGATTGTGTGCCGTGTCCCTGACCGTCAACACCGGTGCTGAAGAAGGCAAACCGATGGTCGCCGCAAGAATCGATACGGCGACCGCGAAGTCAGCGACCGATGTTTCCGAAACTTTTCTCGGCTTGATTATTTCAGGACAAACTTGGCTCGCCTCCGCGGACGAGACGGGAAAAAGTCAACTGCCGATTCCGGCCGATTTCGCCCTTTCGCTTTTGAACTCTTTGAAGGTCGACGCGACCGACAGTCGGGTCGACGCCATTTTAACGAAATTTTCCGGTTTCGACGCCATTGCGACCAAGGGAATCGCCGATACGCAGCATCGGATTCAAGAGGAGCAAAAACTCCAACAGCGATTCAACCAACTGACGATCCTTTCCCGGGCGTTTATGGGATATTACCAAAAGAACCAAAAATTCCCGACGACCATTTTATCCGCTGACGGCAAGTCCCTGCTTAGCTGGCGAGTCGCCCTGCTTTCGATCATTCAAAACGAACTCTACCAAAAGTTCAAACTTGACGAACCTTGGGACAGTCCGACAAATAAACCGTTGATCGACGAAATGCCGCCCCTGTTTTCGCCAACGTCTTCGGAGATCGAGAAGGGCCGGACCCTTCTCCGCTATTTCACGTCGGAAGGAACGCCATTCGGAAACAAGGATCTCAAAGCCGAGAACATTCAATGGCCGCAAACGACTTTGCTCCTCGTCAACGTCGTGCCTGAAAAGGCTGTCGAATGGACGAAGCCCGATCCTTTGGACTTCGATATTCAACAACTCGAGGAAACCGTTGGAAAAGTGCTGGTCGGCGTCTCGTTTGCCGGTCAACCGACTATTATTCCGTTGATCCCATCCGCCGATCCGCGGTCGGTGTTCCAAAAAGAATATTTGTCAGCGCTCGTCAAAGGACAACCCTTGCCGACCCCGCCGCAACAGCCGGCTTCCGGAAAGACTCCCGAAGAACCGAAACCGACGGAAACACCAAAACCCGAAGCCCCAAAACCGACGGAATCGCCGAAACCCGAAGCCCCAAAACCGACGGAAACGCTGCCGCCGGGGGATACGGAAACCTGAGTTTTTTCGAGCTTTCGCGCGTCGGAGACCGACGCGGCTAATGGCGGCTTGATTTTAGTCGGGCTGAGCGTCCGGCAATGAGGCAGGCGGAAACGAACAGTTCGGTGAGAATTGAGATTCCACGTTGCACGGCGGCGACGATCAGGGCTTGCACGGCGGCGTCTCCGGCTGTTCCTGGCAATCCGGCAAAATACGTCGTCAGGACTTGAGCCAAGGCGAATTCGCGAACCCCCACGCCGCCGGGAATCATCAGCACAAAGCCGAGAACAACGGAAAGGGCCGCCGCCATCACGAATCGGGGAAGGTGTTCCGTCAGCGGGCCCGTTTCGATGCCGATTCCGCGAATCGACGCCCAAAGACAGAGACCGAGAAGAATCCAGGTCAAGGTCGAGAGCATCCAGCCGACGGCGAGCGTCTTGACGGTCAGACCACGCAACTTGGTGTCGATTTCCGGGTCGCTACGACCGACGCCGAGTTTCAGGGCGAGGGTCCGAAAAACCGGCGGAATGATCGGAAGACCGGAAACAAGCATCATTCCGAGGGCGAGGAGCGAGAGCCAGTTTCCGTGCGGCGTGTCGCGAAACCAGATGATCGCGATGACGGCGGATAAAAATGCTCCGGCCGCCATCATGGTGAGCGTTTCAAGAAACACGGCGGCAGCCGCGATGCTCGCCCGGGTCTTTTCATGGTCCAACAGACCGGACCGCAGCACGACAACCATCGCCTTGCCGGGAACATATTTCCCGAGATGTCCGACGTAGTACGCCCGAAACGTCTCGAAAAGGCCCGGATTCTGGCCGAGCGACCGCATCGAAAGGAACCAGAAGATACAACTCGGAACATATCCCACGGCGTAGAGGACACCGGAAAGCGTCAACCAAAAATAATCCGGCTTCCATGCGATTTGATGGAGATTGCCCCACGATTTGTAGAGTTCCCAAGCGACCCAACCGACGACGGCGAGGACGATCAGGACTTTGACGCCGAAAATCAGACGTTTACGAAAACGTTTGTCGAGCATGGGCTTTCGCCAAGAAAAGCGAGCAAAAAATAAGGCAAGAAACGACTGAAGACTTCAGATAACCGCCCCCTTTCGTTCGAAGGTCGGCGGTTTATTTTTTGGCGAAAACCTAACTCTGTGCTAGTACAACGCCAAAGCATTTTTTATCAATATTTTGCCACGGAAGACACGGAAAAATCACGGAGAAATTCCTTGCATCATCTCCTTCCGTGTTCCTTCCGTGTCTTCCGTGGCTAAAAGCAATTTTGGCTTGGCAGGGTACTAGAGTTCTTTCCGCAGGGCGGCGATGCAAAAGCGGAAAGAGAGATAGGATTCGACGAACGCCAACCACGGGCGCCGCATCAGGTTGACCCCGCAACGAACGATCCGCCCCTGTTGCAGGCTTTCGAGAGCTTCGATACGCCAGCGGTTCGTCTTTCGTCGCAACGAGACGCAACGGTTCGACAATTCCTCGTATTTCGACAGGAGATGATCGCAAACGAACTGTTGCGTCCGATACAGCACGGAAGGATCGGGCGGCAACTGTTCCAGTGTCGTCAGATAATCCTCGATTTCCACGGCAACGGCGTCGAGATTTTTGGCAACGGCTTTTTCCCGGCTGCTGACGGACCTGACGAGTTTTCGACTCATTCCGCGAAGTTTTCGGGCTGTACTCGAAAGCACGCTCCGGACTTCCTGAACGGCGTCGTCGTATTGACCGGACCAATTACGTTCCGCAAGCCGTTGCTGCAACGACGTCCAACGGAGTTTGAGTTGAGCGAGCGGCGCCCAATTTCGCAGTCGGGCAAAACGACGGGACAGGGCTTTTTGCGGCAGTATTTGGACTTCCGGAGCGGCGAGAACTTCGACTTCCGGTTCCTTGCCGGGCACGTAATTCCGCGTCATGAACCAGATTTCCTGAAACTCGAAAAACAGCTTGAGGTATGAACCGCTGTCCAACACGAAATCTTTCAGCCAACGCCAGCCGAATTGAAAAAGATTTTCCGTCGGCAGGCCAGGACGGCGATCGAGTCGGTCTTTTTGCCGGAAGAATCCCGTCATCATGGGATGTGTCCCGGAAAGCACGCCGGAATAGCGAAACCAGATCAGGTTCCAGAACATCAACCAATAATGGTCTTTCGGCAAGCGCCGCAAAATGTTCGTGCAGTTTTCCTTCGTATAGAACTCGGAATAAGCGATTTGCGTCGCCGCTTTCCATTCACCGGGCTTCATCTTCGGATGCGGAAAGGTTTCGTGGAAGGAATCGTATTTATTGAGATCGGGATCGATCGGATCGCCGCGTCGGACCATTTCGAGATGGTCGACGGAACCGGGCAGCGGCGTCATCATGAAGAAGGACGCCAGATCGACGCCGACATGGTCACGCAGGAACACGACGTCACGGCGAACGGATTCCAGCGTATCGTTCGGAAAGCCGATGATATAGCCGACATGAACGACGACGCCGGCTTTCTGCCAACACCGGACCATATCGCGATACTGATCGACGTGATTCTGGGTTTTGCCGGCGGCAGCGATATTTTCCGGATTGACGCTTTCCATGCCGATGAACACCATTCGACAACCGGCGGCTTTCGCTTTCGCGACAAAATTCGGAATCTTGCTCGCCTGCGTGTCGATCTGCATCATGAAGCCGACATCTTTTCCGGCGTCGTGCATTTCGATCATTCCGTCGAAGATCGCCTCCCAGTTTTTGCTCCGGGCGAAGTTGTCGTCGGTAAAGAAGAAATTCTTGACTCCCTTCGAGAAATTGCTCTGGACGGTTTCCAAAACGGCGTCGGCTTGCCGACAGCGCATCTTGCGACCTTGGATGTTGATCACGGTACAGAACGTGCAACCGTAGGGACAACCGCGACTGGAGTCGATCGTCGCCCAGCGGGCGCCGAAATGATCGATGTATGTCGGATCGGCTTGCGGCAACGGGGCTTCCGAAAGATCAGGAGCCTTGGGAAATCGGTAAATCGGCTGGAGCGTTCCGTTGAGGACGTCCTGAAATAGGTTTTCAAGGACGCCCGGCGTTTCGGATTCGCCGCAGATCAGCGACACGCCGTTGTCGACGAGTTGCCGGAGTTCCGGCGTCAGTTCGTCGAAGAGCGAAAGGACTCCGGAAACGTGGAAACCGCCGATCATCACGTCGACGCCGAGCTTGCGGAGACGCAGGGCAAGGTCGGCGGCCCGGGGAAACTGGTTCGACTGGACGCCGACGATTCCGACGACGACTTTGGTGTCCGACCGTCGGTTCCGAGCCGCGATTCTCTCCAATGGAATTTTTTGAACGTTGTCGTCGTAAGAACAGAGCGAGACTTCGACGTCGGGAAACGGCTTCCGTTCGATCATCGCGGCGGTCAGACTTTTCAGGACGGCGAGAGAGTTCGACGGAACGACGCCCTTGATCCAACGCTGCACGTATCCGTCGTCATCGTAACGGGACGGAACAACATATACGATTTCGAGTTTGCTTTTCATGCGATCAATCTCCTAACGGGGTAGGCTCCCGGCCCAATTTTTCACGCCGTATTTTATCACGCCGTATGGGGAGGAACAAGAGCAAAATCGAGCGAGATGACGGTTTTGTCGGGAGGAAGGCAACCATGGGACCAGCGGTTTGGAGTTAAGCTGTTTCAATTTTGGGGAGCCTCTGAACACTTCGAAAACGAGCTGCGACCTGTGGTCGCAGTCCCTAAAATCAAGAGAGGTTTTCAGTCCCGATGACGTTGGGACGGATTTTTCGAGGAGCCCTTTTGCATCTCTCCTGTACGAACGCTCCCGCGGGTTGCCAATCGAATTGTTGGCGATATACTAGATTCGTCAGGAAACTGTTATTGAGGAAACGCCGGCTGGTCTGAGAGATCAGAGCCGCGACCATCAGGGAGTGGTAGACCCGAAAGAACCGCTTCCTTACGGGCGCGGCCCCGAAAAACCAAGCTCCGAAAACCCAACCCCATTATTTGTATACTGCGAAACGGCATTCGACTGACATTTTGTAAAAATGTTTCTCCGTTTCGCTTTTTTTCATAAAGTCAAATACCGCAGAACGATGAGCCGACCAACGGAAGGCGGCGTCGATGAGGCCGAAGGCAGCCGCCTTACCGTGCTACGGTATAGAACGATAGTTTCCGAACAAGTCTACTCATTCAAAGTTGACTGGGACAGGCCGCTTTTTCACCCAAATATACCGTGAAAACGATCAACGTTGCGTTACTCGGCTTCGGAACCATCGGAACCGGTGTTGCGAAGATACTAATCAATCAATCGGAACGAATTGCCCGGGCAACCGGTCGGGATGTTCGGCTCGTCAAAATCTGTGATAAAGACACTCGAACGACGCGGGACGTCGAGCTGCCGCCCGGAGTACTGACGGACGACATCGAATCGGTATTCGACGATCCGTCGATCAAGGTCGCGATCGAACTGATCGGCGGCGTGGAACCGGCGAGGACCTTTGTCCTGCGGCTGCTGAATAGCGGCAAGGACGTGATCACGGCGAACAAAGCTTTGCTCGCCCATCATGGAGCCGAATTGTTCGAAACCGCGAGAAAGCTTGGTCGGACCATCGCTTTCGAGGCGGCCGTTTGCGGCGGTATTCCGATCCTCTCCGCCCTGTCGACGTCGCTCCAGGCGAACCGGATTCTCTCGATCAACGCAATCGTCAATGGAACGAGTAACTTCATCCTGAGCCGGATGGAAAGCGGCAAGACGGAGTACCAGGACGCCGTCAAACAGGCTCAGGCCCTCGGTTACGCCGAGGCGAACCCCGCAATGGATGTCGACGGAACCGACGCGGTGCAAAAGCTCACGATTCTCGCCCAACTCGGTTTCGGAGCGGTCGCCGATTGGAAAGCGATTCCGCGTATCGGCATCGAATCGGTTGAATCGATCGACTTCAAATACGCCAAGGAACTCGGTTATCGGATCAAACTCCTTGCAATTGCGGAAAATACCGACGAAGGACTCGAACTACACGTTTCGCCGACGCTGGTCAAGGTCGACAATCCATTGTCCCGGGTTGCCGACGCCTTCAACGCCGTTCGCGTCGTCGGCGACGCCGTCGGGCCGGTTTTCTTCCACGGACTCGGCGCCGGACAGCATCCGACGGCTTCCGCTGTCGTCGGCGACCTGATCGACACGGTTCTTGGTCGAACCATGATCACATTCAACACCTTGGGACTCTGGTCGAAAGATTTTCCGACAACGCCGCTGAAAAGCCCCCAGGAATTCTACGGCAAGTCGTATTTAAGATTCTTCGTCGAGGATCGCCCCGGCGTCCTGCACGAGATTTCCGGGCTCTTTGGCAAGCATGATATTTCAATCGCCTCGCTGATTCAACACGAAAACGAAGATGATGATCCCGACGATCCGGTTTCGCTCATCCTGACAACGCACGAAGCCCGGGAAGGCAATCTCCTCGCGGCAATCGACGCCCTCGAAAAGTTGCCTTGCGTCAAAGGAAAAATCGTCCGAATGCGCGTCCGCGACTGAACTTGATCGCGCCGCCTGATACTTGACCGAGTTGCTTGGTGCTTAACCGTGGCGCGATGAATCGAGGGAAAACGTTTCCACGCCGAGCGCCGGAGTACCGGCTAAATGGGTAGACGTCATGAAAAATCAAATCCGGGCGTTCGTCGCGGTGTCGTTGTCGTCGGCCGTTCAATCAAGCGTCGAAAAACTGATTCGATCGCTGCGACAGGAAATCGACGGCGTCAAATGGGTCGACACGCAGAATCTGCATATCACGCTGAAATTTCTCGGCGACGTTCCGATGAACGAACTGCATCGGATCATCGCGGCGATCCAACGGGGCGCGGAGTCCGTGGAAACCTTCGACCTCGAATTCCGCGGTTGCGGCGTGTTTCCCAATGCGGAGCAGCCGCGAACGATCTGGATTGGCGCCGGCCAAGGATCCGAAGAATTAACCGTCGCGGCGACGGCGATTGAAGACGAACTGTTCAAACTCGGTTTTCCGAAGGAACATCGACGGTTTTCGCCGCACCTGACGATCGGCCGCGTCAAACGGGACGTTCGAGTCTCGGAAGCGGTTTCCGGATTCCTGACGGAGCGTTCGGAACTGGCGTTCGGCTCCAGTGGCGTCGACGAAGTGATCGTTTATTCCAGCGAACTGACGCGAAACGGTCCGATCTACGACGAACTGGCAACGATTCCGTTGCGTTGATCAGCGTTGCTCTAAAAACGTCACGACGCTCATTCCAGCGACGATTCCGGCGCCGACGATAAACCCGATATTCATCACCGTGCCTCCGGTCTGTCCGAAGGGAACCTTGGCGATCAGGTCCGCGAGGAACAGCAGGAACAGGATGCTCGACAAAACCAGCGAAAAGATACAAAGAATTTTCGGCATGGAAACGGTACGGGAAATATCTTCCGCAAAAAAGTCGTCATCCCCGCGAAGGCGGGGACCTAGGGGGAAAACTCCACATTGTTCTTGCATCCGACGTTGATGGAAAACACCATTAGTCTTCGGATACAAACGGTCAATACTATCTTTCGTCTAGGTCCCCGCCTTCGCGGGGATGACGAAGCTTATTTACTACTTTGTTTACGCGTTGGTTTCGGTTTCTTGGCGATGGTTCGCTTCCTGACGGTGAAACTGGATTTCAGGAGCGTTGCCAAGTTGTGTCAAAATCTGGAACAGGCCGTTCAGATGCATGAACTTCGGTCCGAAACGGTCGATGAACTCGCTGAGTCCGAACTCGCTGTCGAGCAGCACGTCGGCGTTCGAGTCGACTTCTTCGGCAATCGACGCCAACAGATCGGTTTGGACCCGTTCGAGTTTCGACGCGGCTCGCTTGCAGTATTCCGCAAGCTCCGGATTCGAACGCTTCCAAAGGGCAAGTTCGAGAACCTTTCGCCGTTGCGTCTGACCGACTTGGCCGATTAATTCTTCAAGTAGTTCGTTCTGACGGTCTTGGGCGGAAATCATTTCCCGCATCAGGCTGCAAAGCTCGCCGAACGGTTCCTGTTTGGGAACGACGGAAACACAGGAAGGAACAACATCGATTTGGGAAACGAAATGCGGCTCCGGGGTAAAATTCTGCATCGGGACGTATGGAAAAAACAATGTTTTCGAGGGGAAACGACGCGATACGCCGTTCCAGATAGTAGACCACTTTTCGACGGAAAAGTCGAGCCCCCGAAAAAAATATTTGCTCCGTCGGAACAAGCCGAGCATACCAGTTTCAAGCATCAGCGCGGGATGGTCAGGACTCCAAATCGAATAAATTTTTGGAAAAACTCCGTACTTTGTGGGCGGTAGCCGACCAACGGGAGGCGGCGTTAATGAAGCCGAAGGCAGCCGCCCGCCCCGGCTCGGGGTTATTTCGTCCAATAATTTTTGGCAAAGCGGTCCGACCAACTCATTCCGAAGGAATCGGCAACGGCCTGGCAAGTCAGCTCGCCGTCGTAGGTATTGATCGCGTGAGCGATCGGTGGATTCTTTGCGGCGGCGGCCAAGTCGGTGCCATGCTTGACGATTTCCATCGCCCAGGGAAACGTTGCGTTGCAGAGCGCGAACGTGCTGGTCCGACCGACGACGCCGGGCATGTTTCCGACGCAATAATGGACGACGCCGTCGACGACGTAGGTCGGCTCCGAATGCGTCGTCGCCTTGCTCGTTTCCGTGCAGCCGCCCTGATCGATCGCGACGTCGACGATTACGGAGCCGGGCTGCATCAATTTGAGGTCGTCCCGCTGGATCAGACGCGGAGCCTTGGCTCCGGGAATCAGGACGGCTCCAATCACGAGATCGGCGTTCGAAAGTTGTTGCCGAATTTCGTGACGGTTGCTGAACACGACCTTGACGTTGGCGGGCATCACCTCGGCCAAATAGCGCAACCGATCGAGATTCGAGTCGAGGATCACGACGTTGGCGCCGAAACCGGCCGCGATGTTCGCCGCTCCGGAGCCGACCATTCCGCCGCCGAGGACCAATACTTTTCCGGGCGCGACACCGGGAACGCCGCTGAGCAGCACGCCGCGACCGCCTTGGGAGCGTTCGAGATATTTCGCTCCTTCTTGAATGCTCATGCGGCCGGCGACTTCGCTCATCGGCATTAACAGCGGCAGGCGGCCCTGTTTGTCGATCAGCGTTTCGTAGGCGACGGCTCGGCAACCGGACTTGAGGACGTTTTCCGTCAATTCCTGTTCCGCGGCGAGGTGAAAATACGTGAAAACGGTCTGGCCTTTCCGCAGCATCCGGATTTCCTGCGGCTGCGGTTCCTTGACCTTCATGATCAGGTCGGAGCGTTCGAAAATCTCTTCGGCGGAGTCGACGATTTTCGCGCCGGCCTGTTCGTATTCCTCGTTCGGCATCCCGGAGCCGGTCCCGGCGTCCCGCTGGACCAGTACGGTGTGTCCGGCGCGGACGAATTCGTCGACGCCGAACGGCAACAGGGCAACACGGTATTCATGAATCTTGATTTCCTTCGGGACGCCGATGATCATAATGTTCGATTGAAAACGGTTTAGCCGCGGCGGGCCCCCCCCCGCGGGGTCGGGAAAGCCACGGCAGCGGGGGGGGGCCCCGCCCCGCAAAAAAAGAACAAAAACCATATAT
>JAVBQW010000198.1:0-20841 GCA_031548665.1 Thermoguttaceae bacterium | reverse complement strand
TTTTTTTGTTGTGCGCCTTTTTGTTTACTTCCCCCTTTTCCTGGTATACTACCCCCCCCCCCCCGCTCCTGTTGGTGTCCCGGGCTCACCTCATCCCGCCGGCCCGCGGCTCTGATCGGCGCTTTTCTGATCGCTTTGGGCGACGAGGCGAAACTGAAAAAATCCTCCGAGGAGGAGCAACACACAGACGGTCAACACGGTCGTCTTTTTCATGAGGGAATCCTTGAGCGTTTGATGGTGATGAACGAGAACCAATCGTCGAATCCGGGCCGACGGCACCCGACTCGCGAAACCGGAGAACAAACGGGAGCGGCGCGGAAGCCGTTGCAGCGATTCGTGCAGCGCGACCAGTGCCTCGGCGAACTCCGCCACGGCGTCGTCCGAGCCGCCGCACGCCGCTTCGTCGCAGGCCCATTCCGCCGCGTCGTCGAATCTTTTGACCGCCGACCACGCACACGGATTGAACCATTGCGGCAACGCCAACAGCCGAACCAAGAGCGATTTCAGGGCGTCCCGACGCCGATAATGGGCAAACTCGTGCCGTAATACCGACGCCCGGAGTACCGGCTTAATATTTAGCCAGTACTCTGGCGGAACCACGAGAACATAGCCAAAAAAATTACGAACCAGTGCCGGTCCCGCGACGTCGGCAACGAGCATCGGAATTCTTTGTCCGCCGACGGCGTGCCACTCTGCGAGCCAGTCGTCCGGAGCAGGGGAGGATGACTTCAGGATTTTGCGAAAAGCGGCGTAACGGTAAGTCCAACGGAGAAACACGAACGCAATGCCGAGCAGCCAAACAACGCCGATCATTTGCGCAAGTTTGAAATCATGTCCGTCATCCCCGCGCAGGCGGGGACCTAGAGAACTCGGTATCAAAACCGTTTGCACTGCTTCCTGTGGAGTGATCAGTATTTGCGCGATACGTTTGAATTGGGCGTTGTGCAGCGGAATAGCACGCTTTCCCTCTAGGTCCCCGCCTGCGCGGGGATGACGGAGTGTTGCGCTCACCGGCAAAGGGATTTCGACGTTGAATCCCGCGCCACAGCAGCCGAGCAGGAGCACGGCGAACCACGCCGTTCGGTGCAGTCGCGGCGACTTGACTCGGAACACGGTCAACAGCGTCCAGACGGCGGTGTAACCGATCAGGACGAGCAGCGTGCTACGTAACAAAAAGGCGTCAAACACGGCGTCGCTCCTTGTCGTTGATGATCTTTTTCAGGGCGTCCAGTTCGGCGTCGGAAAGTTCCTGCCGATCCAAGAGTTGCGAAATGAGCGGCACGACGCTCCCCTCGCCGATTCGGTTGAGCAATACGTCAAAGTGTCCCGCCGACGCTTCGTTCTTTTCAATCGCCGCCGAGTACTTCGCCGGACGAAATCGGGACTTTTTGGCCAAACCCTTGTCGACAAGCCGATTCAGTCGGGTCTGGACCGTCGGATATTCAATGGGACGTTCGAAACCCTTTTGGGTTTCCAATATCGTGCAAGGGCCGCTGTTCCAAAGAATCTGGAGCAGTTCGAGTTCCCCTTCGGTCAGGGCCGAGACAGGTTTTTTCATGTGATTCCTCGATTATTATCCGTGTAATAGCGGCGATTTTATTACGTGGTTCATAGTTTGTCAAGATTATTTTTCCCGGAATTCTTGACCCGGTTCGTTCCGTGGAATACGATGAACGAATCAAATTTTTTTCCAAGGAGAGTCCATGAGAAACCTGTTTTTCATCGTCATGTTGCTGCTCGCTTCGACCGTGTTCGGAGCCGAGAAGCCGAACGTCGTGTTCATTTTGACGGACGATCTCGGTGTCAACGACATCGGAGCGTTCAATCCGAAGACGTTTTACGAAACGCCCCGGATCAACAAATTGGCGACCGAGGGAATGAAATTCACCACGGCGTACGCCGCCTGCAACGTTTGCAGTCCGACGCGGTACAGCATCCAGTCGGGAAAATATCCGGTGCGGTCGGGAATTACGAACTTCCTCGCCGGCGACCGCAGCGAAAAGTTCAACCCGGCGAAACTCGATCTTTTCATGCCGCTGGAAGAGAAAACGCTCGGTGAAGCCTTCAAGGAAGCCGGTTATCGGACCGCGTACTCCGGAAAATGGCACATTGGCGACATTAAAGAGCATGGACCGTCAAAACAAGGTTTTGACATTGTAAGCGGCGACGAACGGTTCGTTTCTTCGGAAAAAGAATATCAACACACCGTGTTTCCGAAGTATGAACCACTCAAGGGAGGTCCGAAAGGGTCGCCGCTTCTCATCGAAACGAAAACGGATCAAGCGGTCGACGACGCGCTGACCATGCTCGACGGATTCCACAAAATGGAGCGGAAAATGCCGTTTTTACTCTATCTCAGTTTGTACCAGGTTCACGTTCCGCTCGGGGCGTCGGAGCGGTTCGTCGAGCCGTTCAAGAAAAAACGGGAAGAACTCGGTTCGCCGAACGACGACTCGCTGAATTTCGCGGAGGAAGAACAGGTTCATCTTAAGGACGAACCCCGACAAACGAGGATTCGACAGAACCACGCCGTTTACGCTGGAATGATGGCCCATACCGACGAATGCGTCGGCAAAGTCCTCGACAAACTCGACGAACTCGGGCTCCGTGAGAACACGATCGTCGTTTTCATGTCGGATAACGGCGGTCTGACGACGGCGGAAGGGTCGCCGACGAGCAATCTGCCGTTACGCTGCGGCAAGGGCTGGAACTATGAAGGCGGAATCCGCGAGCCGCTGATCGTTCGCTGGCCGAAAGCGGTCAAACCGGACAGCGTTTGCGACGTTCCCGTGACGAGCACCGACTTTTATCCGACGCTCCTCGATTTAGCCGGTATTTCGCTCCAACCGCAGCAACACATTGACGGCGTGAGCTTTGCGCCGCTGCTCCGGGGAGAGAAAACGGAGTTGCCGCAACGAGCCTTGTTCTGGCATTATCCGCATTACAGCAATCAGGGAGGCTTTCCGTCGTCTGCCGTCAGGGCAGGGGATTTTAAATTGATTCAACGGCTCGAAGACGGCCGCGCCCACCTTTACGATTTGCAGAACGATCCCGGTGAACGGACCGATTTGGCCGCCAAAATGCCGGAAAAAGTTGCCGAACTGCAAAAACTCCTGTTCGGTTGGTACAAAGAGACCGGCGCCCGATTTCTCGAACCGAAAGACGGGCAAACGCCGTGGAGACCTGAACGCTAGGCAACGTCGTATCCCATGGAATTTGTGGGGAAGCTAAATGTTGTCGGTGGAGCGATAGACGCCGAAGAACTTCAGGGGCAGTGTTTTCGAGTACTTTGCACAGAGAAACTGGAACCACGTCGCCGCCAACATGCGGACATCGAGTCCGAACGACGCGTTTTCGATGTATTCCATGTCGAGCGACAATTTGCGGCGGACGTCTTCGAGATCGACATCGGCCGGATAATTGAGTTGCGCGAATCCCGACATGCCGGGAAGGACGAGCATCCGATTTTCGTAGCCGGGAATCTTTTCCTTGAGCGTTGCGATGAATTCCGGCCGCTCCGGTCGGGGACCGACGAGCGACATTTCGCCGCGCAGTACGTTGTAAATCTGGACCAGTTCGTCGATGTGCAGCTTCCTCATGACGCGGCCGACCCGGGTGATTCGTGGATCGTCGTCCTTCGCCCAGACGGCGCCGTTCGTTTCGGCGTCGACGATCATCGAACGGATTTTGTACATTTTGAACGGCTTACCGTCCTTGCCGCTGCGGAGTTGGGAATAGAAAATCGGCCCCCTCGACGTCAGACGGACGAGGAGCATGAACGTCAGGATGATCGGAACGAGCACCGTCGAGATGACAAAGACGCCGGCGACGTCGACGGGACGCTTGAAACGGTGATACCGTGAGATTTTCATTGCGTCGACGCCTCCACAGAAAGGTAAACTATCGTCATCCCCGCGCAGGCGGGGACCTAGACGAAAGGGACAACGAGCCGTTTGCATCCGTCAATAACGTATACAAGAACCTTTGGGAATCTGTTCTCTAGGTCCCCGCCTGCGCGGGGATGACGGGGATTTTATTCCCAAAACTTCTCCAGCGTGGTTCTCTCTTTTGACAGCTTCGTTACGAAAAAGAACTGGAAGAATTCCCAGAACCAGACGCGGCGGCCGATCTTCGTGTACCAACGCATCGCCCGGCGGAGGGTCGGATCTTTCTGCAACAGCAAGCGGTACAGGGCTTTCGGTCGGACCTGCATCGACACTTCGACGAGTTTCACGCAAAGGAAAACCAACCACGGCGGCAAGCGGTCGTTCGCGATCACCTGGTGCTTGTAGTCCCATTTCCGCTGATCCGTCAGAATGATCTCCTTCTCCTTGATCCGTTCGAAAAACGGCGTCCAGCGATGCGGCGTGACGAAAAGCAGTTGAATCTGATCCGGATCGTAGGATAACAGCTGTTTCAGGTTCTTGAAAAAGTCGCCAATCCGTTCGTCGCCGAAACCGACGACGTAGGTCGCCATCGAAAGGATGCCGTGCTTCCGAAGTAATTGAATCGCTTCCCGATCCGTCGCGGCGGCGGACGCCTTGTTGATCGACTGAAGCACGGTTTCTTCGTAATGCTCAATACCAAGCAAAAACCGTTCGAACCCGACCTTTTTGTAGAGCGGCAGGATTTCGGCATCCCGAACGATGTTGTCCGTCCGAATGGAACCGACCAACGTCAACTTCAGGTTCTTCGCGGCGAGGGCTTCAAGGAATTCCCGCCACGCCGTCGGATTCGACGACATGTTCTCGTCGGCGAAGTTGAAAACCTCGATTCCGAATTCTCGGTGCAGCATCTCCAGTTCGTCGGCGAACTTTTGCGGATCGCGGTGTCGCCAACGCTTCCAAAACAGGCTTTGGCCGCAGTAAACGCAAGGGTAGGGGCAACCGCGTGAAAATTGGACGACCGCCGCCTTTTTTCGGCCCCAATAGGTGTAGTCGTAACCGTCCATCAATTCCCAGGCGACGCGGTAGTCGTCGAGATTCTCGATCAGCGGGGCAGGGGAGGTCGTCACGGGAATTCCGTCGACTCGATAGGCGATTCCTTGGACGGTTTTCAACGGCAAACCGTTTTCCAGAGCCGCGATCAGGTTCCGGCAGATTTCTTCTCCTTCGCCTCGAACGATCACGTCGATGGACGGATTCTTCCGAAGAATTTCTTCCCAGTGAAAGGTCGGAAACACGCCGCCGACCACGATCCGAATCGACGAGTTTTCGGCTCGCACGGATCGCGCAATCTCGTTGATGATCGGTTGCGCCGATGTCGAACCGGAGTGTCCGAGCAGCAGACCTTCGGGATTCCGTCGACCGATTTCGGCGACAATGCGGTCGACGCTCCAATTCCCGTAATCGGCGTCCAACTGGTTGACAACGTGCCCGGCGTCGAGCAGCGGTCCGGCAATCGACAGGAGCCCCAGCGGCGGCAGGTGTTCGCCCGCCAGACGACTTCCGACGGCTAAATGAGGTGGGTTGACGATCAGGATGTTCATGTCATCACGCCAAAATGAGGTAGGACAGAGGGCGGAATTCTTGCCGTGTGATTCAGTATATCCTTTTCGATCAACCGTTGAAATGGCTTAATTGGTTCAAAAAATTATTCTTCAAACTTCATTTTGACAAAATGCAGAAAAGTGTCAAACTGAGCTCAGTTTGACACTTTTTAATTTTTTGTCAAGTTGAAAGAAGGTGAATTATGGGTTTAGACATTGCGGAACTGATGATTGCGTTCGAAGAGGAGTTCAACGTTGATATTTTCGAGTCGGATGCCCAGAAAATCGAGACGGTCGGCGACATGGTCGACCTTCTTTCACGGCAACTTGTCGGAGCTCCGACGAGACGGGAGGAAGCGGAGCGGAACCACCGTGAAGGAGTTCGACAGGCGTCGGAAGCTCTTTCGGAGACGCTCGGCATCGAATCGGCGTCGTTCAACGAGGAAACGCTCCTCAAAAATCTCTTTCCATTGGAAAATCGCAACGACCTTTGGGAAAGAGTTCGGAACCGATTTCCTGACCGTTTACTGGAATTGGAGCGACATTTTTCCTGTCTCGGATTTCTTGTCAGCGTCCTCGGAACGCTTTTGCTGGTCGTTGTTGGAAGTCTCTTTGCCGCCCGACGATTTCCGGCAGAACCTGTATTTTGGATGGCGCTCGCCGTGATGATTTTCGCCGCGATTTTTCTTTTATGTTTCTGTCAGTCCCGTGAAAAAATCGATTTTCCTTACGACTGTAGCAACGTGAAGGATTTGGCCCGTCGGATCATACCGGACCAGATCTGTGTCGACGGCAACGGGAATCCGTGGTCCCGGAAAACGATCGAGAGGATCGTCAAGGCGGTCGCGGCGGAGCATCTTGGCGTCAAACCGGAAGAAGTCGATCTCTCGATGAGGTTCGGCGATATGTTTTGACGATGTTGTATCGTTGTCTGCCATGGTGGTAGGAATCATTCGGCGCTTGCGGCTAAAACGCAAGCGGTTCAACGACTTAGGGAGATTCCCGTAGGTCGAGGCATTTCATGAAAATCTGGTCACGGAGCAGCAATCGGCCGGCGACCAAGGCGAGCGGTGCCCAGCAGCCGTGGTCCTCAAGAACTTGCGACTCGAAAATCGGCTTGTATCCTTGCGTCGTCGCTTCGCAGGCCGTCAGTTTGCCGTCGTCGTCCAAAATCAGGAACATGCCGTCGGCCAAAATGTACGGGCCGCCGCCGAATCGGCCTTTCGAGCCGCTGTGCCAGACGACTTTGCCGTCCAAGTTCATGCAGACGAACTCCTTGTCCCGCTGACGGATGCCGAAAAGATGTCCGTCAAAGAAAATCGGCGTCTGTTGCTCGGAACCGAACTGGGCGTCCTTCAAGCGGAACAGCGTTTTCGGTGTATTGCCGTCCTGGATTTGCAGCATCAGGGAGCCGCTCAAGTATCCGCCGCAGAAAAAGATTCGGTTGTCGGGAAGAACGACCGGTGACGGACAGGTCGCGATTTCAATCTGCCAATCCGGCGTCGACCAGAGAATTTTTCCGTCCGCCGCGTCGACGCCGACGACGCCTCCTTTGCCGCAGTAAACGTAGGTTTTGCGACCGTTGAGATCCATCGGCACGATGGATGTATGCGTCATCGTCCAGCCGAAGGGATTTGGCGTCCGCCAACGCTCCTTGCCGGTTTCGCAGTCGATCGCCGTGAGCAAAACTTCAGGTCCCGCCGGAGCCAAAATCGCGGCATCGTCGACGATCAACGGACATTGAGCGGCATACCATTCCGGTTCAACGGTTCCATAGGCTTTCTTCAGGTCGATGAACCATTTTTCCTTGCCGTTCAAGGCGTCGACGCAGGCCGCGTGGCATTTCGGGCCGACCGTCACGCAGAATTTTTCCGTAACCGCCGGAATCGAACGCGACATGCCGTGGTTCTTCTTGATCTTGACGGGATACGAATATCGCCAGATTTCCTTGCCGTCGTCGAACGACAGACAACGCAGGGCATCGCGCTTCGCTTCCATGTCGTAATCGAGGAGATAAACGCAACCGTTTTTCACGGCGGCTCCGGCGAATCCTTCACCGAGCGACAGGCCCCAGAGAGCCAAAGGGTTTTCCTCCGGCAATGTTCGTTTCAGCGGAATTTTTTCCTTGACGATGGCATCGAAGTCGTCGCCCCTGAAATGGGACCAGCTCCCGGAAATCGCCGACGGTTTGCCGTCCCCTTTCGTGAGCGTCGTCTGGATTGGAGCGTCGTCCGTTTCGACGACGGCGGAAACCGCTGCCGGAATACGAAGTTCGGGAGCGTTGGGACGGAAAACCAGCACATGAACCATGCCGAAACCGAGACACACGCCGCCGACGCCCAAGACCGCCGCCAGCAGGATCGTCGATAGTCGAATGATCTGTTTCGGGGTCATGGATTTCATGTTTTTTCAGAGCCCGAAGCGTAAGCGAGGGATTTGAGCACAATCCCTCGCTTACGCTTCGGGCTCTGTTTTCTTCAAACTCTGTGTTTTATTTTCCGGCGAATGCCTTGTGTCGCATTCCGCCGACGAAGACGTCGACGACCCGACCGAAAAGTTCCCAACCGATGTACGGCGAGTTTTTGCTCTTCGAATGGAAGTCGTCGATTCCGACCGTCCAGCGGCGGTTCGGATCGATGATCGCAATGTCGGCGTCGGCTCCGACTTGGAGCGTTCCCTTCGGAATGCCGAGAATGTTGGCCGGATTCGTCGACAATTTGGCGATCGCGGTCGGCCAATCAAGGATTCCCGGTCGGATCAGCTTCGTGACGACCAGCGGCAGGGCGGTTTCCAGACCGATGATTCCGAACGGAGCCTGATCGAGTTCCCGCATCTTCTTTTCCTTGGCGTGGGGAGCGTGGTCCGTGGCGATCACGTCGATTGTTCCGTCACGCAGGGCCTCGATACACGCCTCGACATGCTCCTTGCCCCGGAGCGGCGGACTCATCTTGAAATTTGAGTCGAAGCTCCGCAACGCTTCGTCGGTCAGCGTCAGGTGATGCGGCGTGACCTCCGCCGTGACCCGGACGCCGCGGCTCTTTGCCCGGCGGATGACCTGGACGGCTCCTTCCGTCGAAACGTGCATGATATGGAGGCGGCCCCCGGTAATTTCGGCCAAGGTGATATCCTGAGCGACCATCACGTCTTCCGCTGCCGCCGGCATTCCTCTCAGGCCGAGTTGCAGTGAGACCATACCTTCGTGCATCACGCCGCCTTTCGTCAGGGAAGAGACCTCGGGATGGCTCAGGACCGGCAAGTCGAACATCAGGCAGTATTCGAAGGCCCGGCGCATCAATTCGGCGTCCTCGACCGGCGATCCGTCGTCGGAACACGCAACGGCTCCGGCTTCGTAAAGCTGGCCGATTTCCGCGAGCTCTTTTCCCTCCCGGTTCTTGCTGATGCAGCAGATGACGTAGACATTGCAGTTTCCAGCTCGTGCCGCTTTTTGGCGGACGAACTCGACCGAAGCCTGCGTGTCAAGCGGCGGCGAGGTGTTCGGACAGCAGGCGATCGACGTGAATCCGCCGTGAATCGCAGCCAAGGTCCCGGTTTCGATCGTTTCGTCTTCCTCCCGGCCGGGTTCACGGAGATGGACGTGCATATCGACCAATCCGGGAACGACGATTTTTCCCACGGCGTCAACGACAATGTCTTCGGGAGCCGGTGGAGTGTCCAAGGCGATGATCTTGCCTTGATCGAAGCGAAGGGAGCAAACACGATCCAGTCCTTGGGAGGGATCGACAAGTCTTCCGTTGATGATCGAAGTCGGCATGAAAAATACGGTCGTTGACGAAGAGAAAACCACCTCCAGGCGTCAGCGTGGAGAGATCGCCCAGTTTCATGCAGTGTAATCGCGAAAAATCCTGCTGTCAATCGGACGGAAAAAAGGTATCGGGAATCATGATGAACCGGTTTCTTTTTCCGTTCACCGTTTATATAATTGTCCTGTGCAAGTTCTCGGCATTGTTTGTGAACGTAACCTTGATTCTGCCGCAAGACTGGAGGCAGGAGACCGGAGGGAACGGTTGGAAACCGGGAACTCCTGCCTCCGGCCTACAGTCTCCAGCCTCGTTCAATGTTCGATGTTTTATAACTTGCACAGAACAAATAATTGAATCATCATTTTTTCCTTGCCGCATCGTTTTCAACCCCGAAAGTATCATGTCGCTCTCTCGTTTTCTTTCAGTTCTTCTCATCGGAGCCCTTGCGTCGACCGCCGTTGCGCAAAAGCAGGACTTGCCCGTCATGCCGAAAAGTTGGGAGGAACCGCTTCCCTCCGGACCGGTCAACGACGACTATCCTCCGTCGCCGGACCAGAGTCGCCAGCCTGACGTTCCGGTCGGAAAAGTCTTCGATTTCCAGATGGAGAACTCGAAAATCTTTCCGGGCACGACACGCAAAATCACGGTTTACATTCCGTCTCAGTACAAGGGGGATAAACCGGCCTGTGTGTTCGCCTGTCTCGATGGTTTGGGATTCGGAGCGCACGTCGTCTTCGACAATCTGATCCACAAGGGCGAAATGCCGATTACCATCGGCGTCGGCATCCAGTCGGGAAGCTCCGTTGCCGAAAACAAGGTCTCACGGTCGAACCGGAGTTACGAATTCGACGGTCTTGGCGACAATCTGGCCCGATTTATCACGGAGGAGGTTTTTCCGCTCGTCGAGGAAAAGAAGACTCCGGACGGTTTGCCGATTTTGCTCTCGAAAGACCCGAACGACCGCTGCACCGCCGGCGGCAGCACGGGCGGTATTGGGGCCTTTACGCTCGTTTGGGAGCGGCCGGACCTCTTCCGCCGGGCGTACACGGCCAACGCGACCTTCGTTTGCATGCGGGGCGGCGACCGTTATCCGATTCTCGTCCGCAAGTCGGAGCCGAAGCCGATCCGCGTCTTCCAACAGGACGGCTGTCACGATCAATGGCTCGGCGGTCCGGAAGTCGGCGATTGGTGGATCGGAAACGTGAATCTCTGCCGAGCCTTGGAATTCTCCGGCACGGAGTCGAATCACATTTGGGGAACCGGCAACCACGGTAGTCGGCTCGCCGGCACCGCGTTTCCGGACGCCATGCGTTGGCTCTGGAAGGATTGGCCGAACCCGATCGTTGCGGACTCGACACGGAGCCTGAACGTTGCGATGAAGCAGGTCCTGATCCCCGGCGAAGGCTGGACGGTTGCAACGAAGGAAATCAAGAAGCCGTGCGACATGACGGCGAACAATCAAGGCGTCGTTTTTTGCCGGGATGCGGCGACGGGAACGATTTATCAATTGAACGACGACGGCACGGTGAAACCCGTTATCAAGCAGGCGGGGAAGGGCGGGGCGCTCGCGTTCGACAAGGACGGTAAGCTTTACGCCGCCGATTCTGAAGCCGGAAAAATTTTCGTGACCGATTCGACCGCCGCGGAACCGGCGTGGACGGAATTCCTCGACGGCATCAAGGCGGCCCAGTTTCTTATTCGGCATAACGGTAATCTTTATGCCACGGACCGCGACGCCGGCGTCGTCTGGCTTGTCCGGCCCGACAAGAGCAAGGTAAAGGTTGCGGAAGGGCTCGTCGCTCCGACCGGTTTGTCGGTCTCGGCGGAAGACGGAACCTGGTTGGCGGTCGTCGAAAGCGGCACGCACTGGGGAACGAACTACAGCTTCAAAGAGGACGGAACACTGGAATTAGGGCAGCGGTATCATTGGTACCACACGCCGGACGATACCGAGGGGTTGGGAACCGGCGTCTGCTGCTATAATCATGTTCGGCAACTGTTTACGGCAACGCGTCTCGGCATCGCGATGCACGCTCAGGACGGCGTTCAGCGGGTGATCTTTCCGTTGCCGAACGCTCCGAACGGTCGTGTCGACGCCACGGCGCTCAGCTTCGGCGGCACCCAATTCAAATCGCTGTACGTTGCGTCCAACGGCGTGATTTACAAACGTCCCCTGAACTGCTGGGGACGCCCCGGTTGGATGCCGCCGAAATGAAACATTCTTCGGGACCTGGAGCTGGGACGGGAGCCGGGACCTGTGGTCCGGGAGTGTTGAGCCCGCCCCCGCTCTCCGGGACCACAGGTCCCGGCTCTTTTCACCGTTGCGCTGTTTTTGCCGTTGACCGTTTTGGGCGAAATCCGTAGAATGCGGCATGGAGAACGACACTACAGAGAAAATCCCCGAAAAGGTCGGAATCATTGCCGGATGGGGGCGCTATCCGATTTACCTTGCCGAAGCGCTGAAAGGGCAGGGGGCGCAGGTTTTCTGCATGGGAATCGTCAACCACGCGGATCCCATGCTCAAGACGATGTGCGACGACTGGGCGCCGCTGGGACTCGGCCGCTTGAAAACGGCGTTCCGGTACTTTCAGTCCCACGGCGTGACCGAGGGAATCATGGCGGGAAAGATCAACAAAAAACTGCTGCTCGATCCATGGTTGCTCTGGCAGCAGCTTCCCGATTGGTACACGCTTCGAACCTTCACCCCGATGTTCCTGTCCCGGAAGAAGGATTGTAAGGACGACACGCTGCTGCTGACCGTGGTGCATGCGTTCGCCGACAATGGAATCCGGCTGGTTTCAGGAACCGATCTCGTGCCGGAGCTGCTCGTGAAACGTCAAAAATTGACTCGTCGCGGTCCGAACGCCGCCGAATGGAAGGATATTTGCTTCGGTTGGCAGATCGCCAAGGAAATGGGCCGTCTCGACATCGGCCAGAGCGTCTGCGTCAAGAATCAGGCGATCATCGCCGTGGAAGCGATTGAGGGAACCGACGAATGTATCCGCAGGGCAGGGGCCCTGAGTCCCGCCGGCGGCGTCGTCGTCGTGAAGGTCGCCAAACCGCAGCAGGACATGCGTTTCGACGTTCCGACCTTCGGCCTGTTGACGTTGCAGACGATGTACGAGTCCGGCGCCCGAGCCTTGGCGATTGAGTCGGACAAGACGATCTTCATCGACAAACAGGACGTCGTCGACTTCGCGAATCTGCACAACATCGCGATCGTCTCGATCAGCGCCGACGACACCGAAAAGGAAAAATCGCCGTTCCCGGAATTCCCTGCGACGTAAGAATCAGAGCCGCGCCCGTCAGGAAGCGGTCCCCGGAAAACCGCTTCCTGATGGGCGCAGCTCTGAGCGGACGTTGACTCCTCATCGATATTCGTCTTGAAAATATTCCGGAAATCCGGTATCGTACGAGTGATTCTTTCGATTGATTCGCCTTCGAATCCTCCGGCGTGCCATGCGACGATTTTCGACGAACCGTTTTCTCCCGATGCTGGTCGGTGTGCTGACCGTTTTCTCTTTCGCAGTTTGCTTTGCACAACAGCGTTCCACCACCCCGTTTCGAGTGGGAGCCTTGGTCGAAGTGTCCGAGTTCCTGGTATCTCCGACCAAAGAAGATCGAAAGTCGGAAATCCTCGAATTGATCGAGAAAAGCGACTGGAATGGCGTTATCACGCGAACGACATGCACGCTCGACGATTCAACGGAGAGTCCTGAAGCACATCGCCGTGCCTATCTTCACCGCGCTTGCGCCAGGCTGCGACAAGGAGAAAAGAAAACGGGACTCGATGATCTCAAAAAAGCGGTTTCCCATGATTTAGCGATCCGCGCCGATTGGATTGAAGCGGCGGACGTCTTGTTGCGGGTTCTGGAAAACGACGACGAAATCTTCGAGAAGATGGATATTCTCGACGATTGCATCGCTTTCTGTACTAAAGGGTTGAACGAACATCTGCGTGTAATTCCATGGGAAAACATTGCTCAAGCGAGGCTTCGCCAACTCCGGGCCATTTTTTATTTAAAGGATGGAAAGACCTTCCTGGCGATCATCGACCTTCGACTTGCACACGAACTCGCGCCGAATGAACGGGGATATGTCCCGGATAGTTGGGAAAATCCTTCGGAAATGCTGACCTTGTCGGCGATGCTCCTTGCCGATCCTTCCGATGTCGACCGAAAGATCACGATGACGACGGAGATCATCGACGATCCGAAGATGTCGCCGGAACTTCGGGCAACCGCATACATTGCTCGAAGCGTTGGAAAAATGCAGCAACAAATAAAGGGCGAGGCGTCGGCTGATCTGGAGGCCTCCGTCAAGCTGAAACCGGTGACGGAAGCGTACCTTCATAGCAGCCGCGGCACTCTTTTCCAAGGATTGGATGAACATGAAAAAGCTGTTATCGAATACGATCTCGCCCTCAAGCAGCGTCCGGATGCCAAGGACTATTGCAGCCGTGCGGCCTCTCTCTATCGATTGGGACGTAACGATCAAGCACTGGACGACTTGGATCGTTCCATCGCGTTGGATCCGTCCGCGACGGCATTCGATTGGCGGGCAAAGCTTCGTTATCTGAAAAGGGACATCACTGGAGCTTTTGCCGATTTTTCAGAATCGCTCAACCTCCAGCCGGCGGCGGAAGTATATACTTCCCGGGGAAATCTTCATGCGGAAACAGGAAATCGCGATGCGGCGATTGCCGACTATACGGCGTCGCTGGCCTTGGAGCCGAACAACGTCGAGGTTCTTCTTAACCGTTCCAGTCTTTTAGTGTCAAAAAAAGATGCCGACGGAACCGCCGCCGACTGCGAAAAGGTGATCAAGATCAATCCGAACATCGCCGCTGCTTGGTTCGGGTTAGGGTATGCGAGAGCCCTGAAAGACGATCCGGTCGGAGCGGTCGAGAACCTGACGAAGGGACTTGCGCTCGAACCGAATTCGGCGCAAGTTCTCGTAAATCGTGGGCGGATTTATGCTGAAGGGTTCGATTTCAAATCTGCGAAAGCCGATTTTGTTCGCGCCGCCGAACTGGATGTCCGGTTCAAGGATATGCCCGAAAAATGCGATCTGGCCGACCGTTCCTTCAACGATATGACCTATCCGCCGGAAAAGGCGATCGAATATATCACAGAACAGATCGTTGAATGTCCAACGAATCCGTATTTGCTTTTTTTTCGGGCAAAACGGTATCTCCAGACGAAGGAGTGGGAAAAGAGTTGGGAGGATGTAAACGAAGCGGCAAGACTCGCTCCGGACAATATGCAAATGAAATGGGGACGGATCGACTTTGCATCCGTCTGTTTCGGATTCGACCCGATACTTTGCCGAAAATTCATCGACAACGTCATTGCGGATACAACGACGATGCTCGCCGCCGTCGACCCTCCGGTAGAGAAACTTCAGATAATCCTCTATCGCGGTAACTTTTATTGGTTTGCCGAAGAGTATGCCAAGGCGCACGACGATTTCGACGCCGTCCTGAAAGAGATGGGAGACAATGCCCCGATGACCCGATTGCGACGGGCTCACGTCCAACTTCGGCTTGCCGCGAAAGAAATCGACGAGGAAAAACGCAAGGAGCGGCTCGGCAAGGCGTTGAAAGACGCCGAAACCGTGATTCGTGCCGACGAGCAATGCGGCGCAGCGTTCTTCTGCCGTGCAAAGGTTTTCGAAGCGATGGGGCAAACCGACAAGGCGGACAAAGACCGCCGCCAAGTGGAAACGCTCGAATTCCACGGCGATGAAAACTCTCTGTTCGTCCAGGAATATCAGCCTAAGGCTTCCACCGAAGAATAATCGGCAACAAAACAGAGCACGAAGTGTCAGCGAGTGTTTTGAGCCGATTCCCTTGCTGACGCGTCGGGCTCTGAAATTTGCCGCCGTTTGCCAATGGACGAATCGAGGGGTATAATTTGACGCGGCGTTGTTGTCGGTCGGGGAGTACCTTTTTTTTTCTCGTTGTATGGACCACGAATCGAATTCCCTCCATCGTTTGTCCGAGGAATATAGTTCTCGCCGCCAGGGTGTTTGGATTTTCGAGGCGGAATCGGGACGGGAACAGTGGTCGGACGGTCTCTTTTTCCTGGCAGGTTTCTCGGCGGAGGAACATCCGTCTCCCCGTTTAGTGGAGACGTTTCCGCCGCTCAACGAGTTTCTCCTCAAACTGGAACGGGAACGGCGCCAAACCGCGACCTTCGATTTTTCTCTTTTTGACGAGCGTCTCGGTTTGAGACGCTTTTTTTTCCATGTTGACATCCAGCGTGATACGACCGGCAAAGCGATCGTTTATCAGGGCGTGTTGACCGACTTGACCGATCCGGACTCAGAATCTGTCGTTCGGAACTTCGATCAGCCGCTCCTGACGGCGGTACGGAACTCGCCGGACTCCATCATCGCCGTGACCGAACCCGGCGGCATCATCACACTGATCGATGGAAAAGGACTCGAAAAAATCGGTGTCCGACCGGAAGATTTGATCGGGAGGTCCGTCTACGAGGTGTTCAGCGATTCGGAGGCGATTCGACAGGTCGAGGATGGTTTGAAAGGCCGTATTTCACACGGAATCATCAAGTTTCGTGAACGTTTTTTTCTCACGCGGACGTTGCCGCTGTTCGACGCCGAACGGAACGTTCACGGAACGATCGGTTTCGCTGTCGACATCACTGAATCGCATTTGGCGGAGCAAAACGCCCGCAACGTGGTCGAAGAACGACTCGGTCGACTTGCCGGCGAACTCCGATCGGTCAACAGGACCGTCGCGGAGCAGTCGGAGATCATCCGGTCGAACGAAGAGATGCTCAGGGCGATTTTCGATGCGAACAACGTTCCGATCGTATTTTTCACGTTGGTGGATCGCAAGATTACCTATTGTAATGCGGCGTTCGAGGAGTTCATCGGATATTCCCAAGAGGAACTGATCGGCATGGATACACGGGATCTGCTGGTTCCTGATGATCCGATCTCCAATCGATATTTCGAAATACGCGAAGCCATCGTCTCGCGGAAAAAAGACTGTTTACGTGCCGATCTGAAACATCTACGGAAAGACGGTAGCGTCGTCTGGAGCAATACCTGCCTGACGTTTTTTCACGCTGCCGATCCGGCCGATTCGATGGGAACGGCGATTATTTTCGAGTCGACCGAACGGCATCGGCTGATGGAGGAACTCCAGACGGCCAAAGAGGACGCAGAAACCGGCAACATGGTGAAGGACCAGTTCATCTCGACGATGAACCACGAAATCCGGACGCCGCTCAACGGAATCCTCGGATTGGCCGATCTGCTGCTCGAATCGGACCTGCCGCCGAAACCGCTCGAATACGCCAAGTTGATCCGCGTGTCCGGGAAGTCGTTGCTGTACATTATGAACGATATCCTCGATTTCTCGGGGCTCCTGTCGAAGAAAATCGTCCTCGAAGAAGAACCGTTCGATTTGCATACCGTGATCGAATCCGTGTTTGAGACCTCCGCGACGGCGGCGCACCAGAAAGGAATTGAAATCGGTGTGACGTTCGGCTCGAAGATTCCGAAAACGTTGATCGGCGATTCAATGCGATTGCGGCAGCTTCTCAATCCGCTGCTCGACAACGGCATCAAGTACACCGAAACCGGCGGCGTTCGGATGGACATTGCGTTTGAAAAGATCGACGGCAAAAATCTTTTTCTTCGGTTTACCGTGATGGATACGGGGATCGGCCTGACACCCGGTGCCATGGAAATGCTGTTCGAACCGTTCTTTCAAGTCGATTCCTCGTATTCCCGTCAATATAGCGGCACGGGACTCGGATTGGCCGTCGTCAAGAAAATCGTGGAGCTTTTCGGTGGGAGCATTTCGGTTCGGAGCGAAGGGTTGGGCCGCGGTTCGGAATTCACGTTGATCCTGCCGTTCCGATTTCGACCGGAAACCCTGAACATCGCCGAAGGTTTGCGTCGGTTGGGAAAGTCGCCGGCGGAATTGAACGAAGAATTTCCGTTCAAGGATTTGGAGATCCTTCTCGTCGACGACAACGAAGTGCAGCGCCGACTCCTTCGGGAGCAGATCGAACAATGGGGGGGTCGCCTGACCGTTTGCGCCTCCAAACGGGACGCTTTCGAGATCCTTCAAAAAGCGGCAGGGCAGGGGAGACCGTTTCGTTTGGCCGTCATCGACAGCACCTTGGAGGACGCTGAAGGAAGCGATTTGGTCGAAGCGATTGAATCGGAGCCCGGCTTGGATTTGGGAATGATCCTTCTTGTTCCCGCAACGGGCAACATCGCGGAAGAGATCAAGCATCTTGGTTCTTTGGTGGCGGTTGACGTTTTCTGCGTTCCGAAACCGGTCTACGGACCGGCATTTTTCGAAGCCGTCTGTTCGGCCTTGCGATACGGCCAATCGTCGTTGACGAAAAATGAATTGACGGCGAATCGGTACCGTGTGTTGATCGTCGAAGATAATCGAATCAACCAGATCGTTATCGCGGAGATTCTGGAGGCGGCTGGTTATGAAATTGCCTTGGCGAAAAACGGTGTCGAGGCCTGCGAACAATTCGACGAAAACAGCTTCGACGTGATTTTGATGGACTGCCAGATGCCGGTCATGGACGGCTTTGAAGCGACTCAATGGATCCGGTGGAGGGAACAGCAACGGTTCTCACCGCCCACGCCGATCATCGCGCTGACCGCCAATACGTCGTTGGAAGACGAAAAACATTGTTTTGCCGTCGGAATGGACTCTTTCTGCGGCAAACCGGTTGATGCCAAGCAACTTCTCGATTATATTCGCCGCTGGACGGCGTAAGGTTTCGCTTGAAAACGGTTTAGGGAACCTCGAAAAATGCTGAAAAGAGCCGGGACCTGTGGTCCCGGTCCTTAAAAATCAAGAAATATTTTCGGTCCCGGCGACGTTGGGACGGAATTTTCGAGGAGACCTACTACAACGCCAAAGCATATTTTATCAATATTTTGCCACGGAAGACACGGAAAAATCACGGAGAAATTCCTTGCATCATCTCCTTCCGTGTTCCTTCCGTGTCTTCCGTGGCTAAAGCAATTTTAGGCTTGGCAGGGTACTACACTCTACCCCACTGTTTGATGGGGATGCTTTTTCGAGCGGAAGCCTCGCTGTTAATCGTATTGACTGACTTGTTTGTCGATTGTGTTTGATACGATTTTCTTTTTACTCTATTTGACAAACGTTGTGGGTGAACTAGAATATTCGTAATATTTCAGCCGTTAGATGTTTTCCGTCATTTCAACCCCCTCAATACTTCGGGACAGGCTCCGGGAGAAATCTTATTCTTACAAAAGAGTTGATTTTCAAGCTCAACTACGTCGGCGAGTTTTCTCGCGGAGCCTGTCCTGAGCGGAGCGTAGGGCTCGAAATCACAAGTTGGAGGCTTTTTCAACAAAAACACCGATCGGCTGTTCGATACGAATATTCTTGGTTTTCGATCCGACGGGCCGTTTCTGTTCGGACGTTCCGTACTTTCTCCTTCTTTTGCCGCTTTGATGAGACTCTCAAATTTTAAACTCGCCGTGCAGCTGGTGATGATTCTTTCGACGATCACCGTTTTGATCGTCGTTTCCTTTTTCGGCCTGATCTTGCTCAGTCAGCGCTCCATGCTCCAAACATCGGTCAAGGGCATGGACGAAATGAAAACCGGCCTGGAGACGTCGGGCAAAGAGCTTTCCGACAACCTTAAGCAACAGGTTTCCAGCGTCAACGAAACCGTCGCCCGAACCGTCGAAAACTTGAGCAAGGACCAAATGAAGACGCTTGCCAATCAGATCGCGGCGGAAATCGATCAGGGGATTGAGGCGGCGTTCGGACAGACTCGGGCGCTCATCAACACCTTGAAGGTTTACATGGGCCAAAACCCGACCGATCGGCGAAGTCGACAATTCGTCTTGGACAATTTGGCGGTCCTCAATCGAACGTATCCCGATTTCATCGGCGTCTGGGTCGGTTTCGAGCCGGGAGCCTTCGACGAAAAGGACGCCGAATTCGTCGGCAAGAAAGACCAGGGTTCGGACGACAAGGGACGTTTTATTCCCTGGGCCGTCATGAAAGGCAACAACATCGCGTTCGAACCGTTGGAAGAACCGGAAACGTCGGAATACTATGCCGAAGCGAAGAAAACGAAAAAGGAATTCGTCACGTCGCCCTACGAATATCAGGGAGCGATCATGATTTCCGTCGCGGTTCCCATCGAGATCGACGGCAAGTTCGTCGGCGTCGCCGGCATCGACTTGAGTACCATGTTGGTGGAAAAAATTCTCGCGCCACACCATCCGTTCGGAACCGGATTCGCCTATCTCGTGGACGGCGCCGGCGTGATCGTCTGGCATCCACGTAAGGAACTCGTCACGAAATCGTTGGAAAGTCTCGGACGTAAACGGTTTTCCGAAGCGATTCAACGGAAGGAAGCCGCCCAGATACTGATTAACGACGAAGGAACCGGCGGCAAAGACCTGTTCCAGACCTTGGGACCGGTCCAGTTCGGAAACAATCCCCACGCTTGGGGCGTGATCATCAGCGCAGGACTGGACGAAGTCATGGCGGAGCAGCGGAAAACGAGCGAAATGCTGACGAAGTTGGAAAAAAACGCCGAAGAGCAGATTTCCACGCTGATCGCGAAGATGCAGGAAACCAACGACGCCTCGCAAAAGACGCTCAACAACGACGCTTCGCGCTCCCTGAAAACGGCGGGAACCGTTTCCTTGTTGATTCTCGTCGTCGCAGTCGTCTTCGCCGTGTTTGTGGGTCGCTCCTTCGCCTCGCCGATCGCCCACAGTGTCGCCATTTTACGCGGCATCGCGGAAAAAGGCGAAATCTCAGTGATGGTTCCCAAGGACATCGAAGGACGCGGCGACGAAATCGGCGACCTTGGACGCGGAACGGCAATGATCCTCGCCGATTACCGAAACGTCGCCAAAGCGGCGGAAATTTTCGGCAGCGGCGATTGGACCATCAACGTCGTTCCGAAAAGCGAACAAGATCAAATGAGTATCGCCATCAAGGATTTGGCCGGTTCCGTCAACACGGCGTTGAAGCAAGTCGACGAAACCGTCAAACAGGTCGCGACTGGAGCGAACGAAGTTTCGACCGCTTCGCAAGCCTTGTCCGGTGGAGCTCAGGAATCGGCTGCGAGTCTCGAAGAGATTACTGCGTCGATGAGCGAAATCAGCAGCCAGACGAAGATGAACGCCGAAAGTGCCGCCAACGCCAGAGATCTTGCGCAGAAAGCGGTCCACGCCGCCTCCGAAGGTCAGGAAGCGATGAAACGGATGAACGATTCCATGGAGCGAATCACGAAAAACTCCGAGGAAGTTCAGCGTGTGATCAAGGTGATCGACGACATCGCGTTCCAGACGAACCTTTTGGCCTTGAACGCCGCCGTGGAAGCCGCCCGGGCCGGAACGCATGGAAAGGGATTCGCGGTCGTCGCCGAGGAAGTTCGTAATCTCGCCGCTCGCAGCGCCATGGCGGCTCGGTAAACCGCCGACCTGATGGCGACCTGCGGCAAGGAAATCGACATGGGAGGGCTGGTCGCCAACAATACGTCGATTTTCTTGTATACTATCGTTTCGAAAATCAAGCAAACGACCGAT
>JAVBQW010000019.1:0-22349 GCA_031548665.1 Thermoguttaceae bacterium | reverse complement strand
CACTGAACAAGGCTGGAGACTGTAGGCCGGAGACTGGAGTTCCCGGTTTCCAACCGTTCCCTCCGGTCTCCAGCCTCCAGTCTTGCGGCAGAATCAAGGTTGCATTCACAAACAACGCCGAGAACTTGCACAGTACAATTAAGAGAGAAACTCGTCGAGCGCGTTTTGGATTTTGTCCTGTGATTGGGCTCCCACCATCCGCTCGACGACGTTGCCGTCGTTGAAGAAAAGCAGCGTCGGCAGCATGTCGACGCCGTATTTGGCGGCCAGACCGACCGATTCGGCGGCGTTGACTTTGACGATTCGAACATCGTCGCCGTTTTCCGTGGCGAGGGCTGCGAGAATCGGAACAAGAGTCCGACACGGCATGCAACTCGGGGACCAAAAGTCGACGAGCACCGGAACAGGCGATTTCAAGACCGTTTGTTCGAAAGCGGATTCCGTCAGTTCAATAACTTGGCTCATGGAAGTGTAGAGTGTAGAGTACAAAGTGTAGAGTGAGTTTTTGATTCGGCGCAAAATGTAAATGACTCTACACTCTACACTCCACACTCTACATTTTTACCGGCTCGGCGACCATTCCGGGAAGGCGGGTCCCGTAACGGGTTCGCTGGATGTTTCTTGACTTTTCTTCAGCTCGACGACCGGAGTCGGCGGGAAATAAGCGGGCTGGCTGATCGTCGATTTGGCGGCAACCTTGGTTTTCGACGGCACGGCGGAGCCTTTCAAGGCGTCCGGGATCGTCGTTGACGGCGGAGCGTTCGCGGGAATCGAGACTTTCGGCGATTCGTACGCCGGCGCTTCGTCGTAGTTGTCTGTCGAACGCCGTTCCATCGGCTTGCCCGGTTTCGACGCCGAACTCTCGGACGACTGACCGAGCATCGTTTTCAACCGGTCGTTCTCGTTTTTCAGGTCGACGAGCTGTGTATGCGTAACGTACAACGCGCTTTCCAAACGCTGATTCTCCTGGAGCAACAGCGAATGGTCGACCTGATACTGATATTGGTTCGAACAACCGACAAGCAACGCCAATCCGAGCATCGCTCCGAGGAGAATTCCTTTTCCGTTCATAAAGCATCCTTGCTCAGTGAACAGTGAACAACGAATAGTGAACAATGAAAGACACGTCGAAACGCTTGCGATCACTGTTCGTTGTTCACTGTTCGTTGTTCACTATCCCCCTATTGTTTCGACGACTTTGTCGATCAATCCGTAATCCCGGGCTTCTTCGGCGGACATGAAGCGGTCGCGGTCGGTGTCCCGTTCGATTTCCTGGAGACTGCGTCCAGAGTGCTTGATCATGATCCGATTCAGACGTTCCTTTACGTTTTTGAATTCCTTGGCGTGGATCATGATTTCCTCGGCGGTTCCCTCCATTCCGGCGAGCGGCTGGTGGATCATGACCCGTGAATTCGGCAGCGCATAACGCTTACCGGCCGCCCCAGCGGTCAATAACACGGCCCCCATCGAGGCACACTGGCCGATGCAGTAGGTCGCGACGTCGCAACTGATGTACTGCATCGTGTCGTAAATCGCAAGTCCCGCCGAAACACTGCCGCCCGGCGAGTTGATGTAAAGATGAATGTCCGCTTTCGCATCGTCCGACTGCAAAAACAGCAGTTGGGCGACGATCGCGTTGGCGATTTCGTCGTTGACGCCGGAACCGAGAAACACGATCCGGTCCTTCAACAGACGACTGTAAATATCCATCGCCCGCTCTTCGCGGCCGCTCTTTTCAATGACGTAAGGAATTAAAGGCATGATTTCAGTGAACAGTGAACAGTGAGCAACGAACAGTGAAGAGGAAACAGTGAGCAGTGAACGGTAAGACGAAGCATGACGCTTGCGTCTTCTACTGTTCACTGTTCGTTGTTCACTGTTCACTTATTTCTGCTTCGTTCTTTTTAAGGATTTCATCGACGACGCCGTATTCTTTGGCTTGGGCGGCGTCGAGGTAGAAGTCGCGGTCGGTGTCCTTGGCGATCTGGTCGACCGGCTTGCCGATGTGGAAGGCGAGGATTTCGTTGAGCATCGCCCGGTCTTTCAAAATCTGCTCCGCCTGAATTTCAATGTCGGAGATCTGTCCGCCGACGCCGCCCCACGGTTGGTGCATCATGATTTTGGCGTGCGGCAGGGCGTAACGCTTGCCCTTGGTTCCGCCGGCAAGGAGGATCGCTCCGCCGCTGGCCGCCAAACCGACGCAGTAAGTCGAAACCGGACAACTCAGCATCTGCATCGTGTCGTAGATCGCCAACGTCGCCGTGACGCTTCCGCCTGGCGAATTGATGTAAAAATGAATGTCCTTGCGTCGGTTCTCGCTCTGGAGATACAACAGCTTCATGACGAGTTCGTTGGCGTTGTCGCTACGAATCTCGCCTTGAAGAAAAATGATCCGGTTTTCCAGAAGCAGGTCGCCGAGCGTCATCTGGCGCTGCCGCTGGTAGTCGCGGTAGTCGTTCCGAGAATCTCGAACCGGCGGAAAGTAAGAATCGTGCATCATGTTTAGTCGTTGAGTGAGGTATTGTCCCGCAGTGTTCCGTATTGTCTCTAAAAACCGTCTATTGATCAAGGGCGGTTTCAGAAAAAATCTGAAGGAGCTCGGGGACTGCGACCACAGGTCGCAGCTCGTGATGGGGAATAGCTCGTGATGGGGAATATTACCTGACGAAATTCGTCATGATTCGCTGTTCGGGTTGCGGCGGAGCGACGCATCCCTTGCCGTTTTCGACAAGTTTCAGAAGCCAGGCGAGATTACGTCCCAATGTCCTCGTGATACGCAGGCCCTCGGCGTCCTGTTCGATTTCGCCGGGCACCAAACCGTGAATCACGTTCCAATAGCAGGAACCGACCGTCATCATTTCGGAAATCTGAAAGTATTTGTTGAGCTGATCGAAGGCCGCCGTTCCACCGCTACGACGAACCGCGACGAGCGACGCTCCGATCTTGAGCCGAAACAGGCTGCCGTTGCTTCCGGCGACGAAAAACGCCCGATCGAGAAAGGATTTGATCGTTCCATTGACACCGGAGTAATAAACCGGAGAGCCGAGAACGATGCCGTCCGCTTCGATCATTTTCGGCAAGAGTTCGTTGACCGTGTCGTCAAATGGAATGCAGCGACCATTTTTTTTCTCGGCGCACTGACCGCAGCCGATGCAACCACGAATCGATTTGTTGCCGATCGTCACCAATTCGGTGTCGATTCCTGCGTTTTTGACTTCATGGAGGAGAATTTGTAAAGCTTGGGCGGTGTTGCCCGACGGTTTCGGACTGCCGTTGATTGCGAGAACTTTCATGAGGGTTGGGTTGGCTTGAGGGTTGGGTTGGAGGGTTGGGCTGGGGTTCCGCTTGCGTTTTAGCCGCGCAGCGCGTTGGTGTGCCTTTCGATTCTATCTTTTCCCGCACACAAAGACAACCGATTGCATGGATTTCGCAAAGACGATACAATGGGACTTCTTTATCAAGACCAACCATTTCGCAATAGCAATGCCGCTTAAAGACAACGACGATCCGGAAATTCGAAAACCCGACCCTGAATCCGATCACGATACCGACCTGAAGGAAAGCGTCGAATCTCTTTTGGAAAAAAGAAACTCCCAAGAGAAACGCAACGACACGTCGAAGCCGCCGGAGGGACCGCTGCCTCGGCCGCCAAAACCGAAGGCTCCGCCGTCGGAAGGCGGCGTTTCGCCTTGGTTTCTCGTCCTCCTGATCGTCTTCTCCTTTCTCTTGCTGACGTCGTTTTTCCAGACGCCCCGTTGGGAGATTCCCTACACGAAGATGCTTGAACTTATCAAGCAGGGAACCGAGCCGAACGCCCATGTCATCGTCGAGGAGGGAACGGGAACGCCGAAATCCAAGGTCAAGTACTCCAATCTGAAAAATATCGTCGTCAGTGCCAATGAGATCCGCGCCACGGCGACGCGGCAGGTGATGAGTACGCCGAAGAAAAACGAGCCGCAAAAAGCAACCCAGGATTTTCCGATTTACTGCGGACGCCAAGGCTTCGTTCACGACAACGGGGAATTGCAACGCCAACTCGACGAAAGCAAACTGCAGTATTCCAGTGAAGGCGATCCGGGACTCCTTCAGGTCTACGGACCGACGCTCCTTTTTCTGGCAATCTCGATTCCGTTGATGATCTTCATTCTACGACGGCTCGGTGGTTCCGGAGCGATGGCGTTCAGCCGAAATCGCGGTCGGCTCGTTGCCCAGGAAGAAATTGACATCACGTTCAACGATGTTGCCGGGGTCGATGAAGCCGTTGAGGAACTCAAGGAAATCGTCGCCTTTTTGCGGACGCCGGAAAAATTTCAGGCGCTCGGCGGTCGGATTCCTCGCGGTGTCCTGCTCGTCGGACCGCCGGGAACCGGAAAAACGATCCTCGCCAAGGCCGTTGCCGGGGAAGCCGGAGTTCCTTTTTTCAGCCTGTCCGGTTCCGATTTCGTCGAACTTTACGTCGGCGTCGGCGCCGCTCGGGTCCGAGACCTGTTCGACCAAGCCGAACGACGAAATCCCTGTATCATTTTTATCGACGAACTCGACGCCCTCGGCAAGGTCCGGGGCAGCAGTCCCGTCGGCGGACACGACGAACGCGACCAGACGCTCAACGCGCTGCTCGTCGAAATGGACGGCTTCAGCACGAACGGCGGAATCATCGTCATGGCGGCGACCAATCGACCGGAAATTCTCGACCCCGCTCTGCTGCGGCCCGGTCGTTTCGACCGGCAGGTTCTCGTCGATCGGCCCGACCTTCACGGACGGGAGGAAATCCTGAAGGTTCATATTAAAAACGTCAAACTCAGTCCCGATATCAACCTGAAGGAAATCGCGACGATCACCTCGGGCTTCGTCGGCGCCGATTTGGCGGCCTTGGTCAACGAAGCAGCCCTGCTCGCCGCTCGACGGGACAAGGATTGCGTCACAATGGCGGAATTCACCGAAGGCGTCGAACGTGTCACGGCAGGACTCGAGAAAAAGAAACGGGTTATCAAACCGGAGGAGAAAAAACGCGTCGCGGTCCATGAAAGCGGACACGCCTTGGTCGCCTATTTCACGCCGCATTCCGATCCAGTGCATAAAGTTTCGATCATTCCCCGTGGTCTGGCGGCGCTCGGATATACTCTGCAACGTCCGGAAGACGACCGCTATCTGATGACGAAGGGCGAATTGACCGCTCGAATCCAGACCCTGCTTGCGGGAACCATCGCGGAAGAATTGACTTTCGACGACGTGTCGACGGGAGCTCAAAACGATCTCGAACGAGCTACGGACATCGCTCGCGCCATGGTGATGGATTTCGGTATGAGTCGCCTTGGCAGAGTCACGTTCCGGGAAAATCCTCGCGGTGGTTATCTCGGAGACGTTCCAGGTTTTCCGCCGGCTCGCCAACACAGTGAAAAAACGGCGTGGGAAATCGATCAGGAAATTCGTTCGATCATCGACGGATTTTTCGACCAAACCCGGGAACTGCTGCTCGAAAAGAAACCTGTTTTGGAGCGTCTGACCGAACGACTGCTTGAAAAGGAAGTCATCGAAAGCGACGAACTTAAGGCCGTGATCGAACAGGACGAAACGAGGGACGATGATCTCGTGGAACTGGAACCCGAAGATTGAGTTTCTTTCAGAGCCGCGCCCGTCAGGAAGCGGTCTTTGGGCTTTCGCCAGAAATTAGCGGGTAAGTTCCAGAGCCCGACGCGTCAGCGAGGGGATGTGCTCAAAACACTCGCTGACGCTTCGTGTTCTGTTTTATTGCCGGTTATTTTCTGGCGAAAGTCTTAACAGGCCTCCGCTTCCTGACGGGCGCGGCGTCGAATTCATTTTTATCCGGGACCCAGTAATGTTTCCGAACAGGCCTTTATGGATCGCAGTATGGATCGCAGTATGGATCGCGGTTCTATTAGCCGTTCCGGGACGAGCGGAAGAACCGGCCGAGATCCGGACGCTCCTACCCGGTGCTGCCGACTACGGAATGCTTTGGTGGAAAGAAGGTTTTCCCGCCCATTTTCCCAACGCTTCATGGAGTCGTGTCATCCAAACGGGAAAATATGTCTTCGTCTTGGATACGGAAAAACTTCGGGTCCCTCATTTCGGGTTGCTTGATCGGGAAATCGATTACCGTGACGCCGTAAAGCCCGAGGCGTTTTCGTTTTCAAAAATCCCGTCGGCGGAGTTGTCGCTGCAACTCAAGGTCGATGGAAAAACCTACCGGGCGACCGCCGGAGGAAAATGGTCGGAAACCCGGGGACCGCGAATCATCGAAACGGGCCGATTCCTGCAACGGGCCGACGTGACTGATCTCGCGTTCACGGCGGAAGACGGTTCCATCCTGAATGCCGAAACCCGTTTCGAGACCGTAGCTTGGCCGGACCGTCTCGCGTTGATCCTCGCCGCTCGGCCGGGGCTCGCTCCCATTCCGGAAGGAGAACGATGTTTCGGACGCCTTGCCGGCGGATTCGGTTTGAACGGGAAAAATCATCTTGAAATTTCTCACCGTCCCGAACTGGAGCCGGAGCGTTTGACCGTCGAACTTTGGGTTTTCGTCCCCACGGATTATGCCGAAGGGCTCCAAACCTTTCCCTGGCTGGTCTGTAAGAATCACCATGAAGAGGCCGAGGGAAACTACGGAATAACGCTTCATCACCGGGGCGTTCCCGAAGCGACCATGAATTTCGGCGGGGGCCGGAAGGGACGATATTCCGTCAAAGCAACGGAAACGTTCCTTGCTTTCGAGCAATGGAACCATCTGGCGATGACTTACGACGGCGACCGGCTTCGTCTGTACGTGAACGGCCGATCGGTCGGGGAAAAAGAAATCGGTTTGAAAAGAACGCCGAATCACGCCGGACTCGCCTTTGGACGCCGTCAGGATAACTGTCCGCCCGACGGTTATCATTTTCGCGGCGCGATCGATGAAATTCGGCTCTATGATCGGGCGCTTTCGGAAACCGAAATCCGTACTCGCTACGAAAATCCGGAAAAGGAACTTCCGGGAAAAGAAGCCGTCCTCAACGAAAGTTTCGATCCGCAGGTCGAAGCGTCCCTGACCCGTCCGCATGAAAACTGGCGGGAAACGGCTCTGAAAATCAAGTTGACGGACCAGAGCTGCGACCGTGAAGAAGCGGATTCCGGGCGACATTGGCGGGAAGTATCGCTTTCGATCGATCCGGAGAAATATTTTAACGGAAATTCTGGAGAGACAACTCTTTCTCCAACCGAATCGCTCCGAATCGAAGCAACCGATCTTGCCAAGAACCGTTCCTGTCCCGTCGATTTCGATGCCGCACGATTTTGGTTCCGCGTGAATCTCGATCAGGTTGAGCCGGTGCCGCCGTCCGTCGACGCATCCGATCCGAACGACGCGATGGAACGAATTCAGCTCGTTTTGTCCAATTCCGGGGACACCGAGCAAAAGGCGCGGTTGCTTTTCGAAAAAGGACCGAAGGGAATTCGCCATCGCATCGGTTCGCCGATCACGGGCATCTCCGCCGTTTTACGCGACAAAAACGGCATTCCGACTGGTATTCCCGTCCAATTGAGCAAAAACTGGCACGGTCGACCGGAAGACGGCATCCATGACGGCCTCTGGTTTCACGGGTTTTCGCAAATCGTTCTGCCTCCGAAAGCGACGATCGAATTGGAGTTGAGCATTGTTTACGGACACTGGGGCGGTGTCGCGGCGGCCTCGCACGCCCAACTTTGCCTGATCGGTTGGGGAAGCAACCAGCAATGGGACGAGAGCGCCTTGGGAGCTTGGGGGGAGAGTCTTTGTTACGAGCCGGATCAAGCGCAGGCCGCGGCCGCGGTTCTCGACGTTCGCCCCTTGATGGTCAAGTCGATGAATGAAAACCGACCGTGGAACTGGACGCATAACGTCGGCGGCGCCGACTTCTTTCGGCTTTTCGACAAGGACGGAAAGCGGATGCCTCCTTCCGCGATGAAAACCGAATTCCGACGCTACGGTCCCTGTTTGACCGAGGTGAGCTATGTGGGAAAAATCGACGATGTTTGCGAACGTTCGACGACGGTCTGCCTTGGAAGAACCGACGATCTCGTTCGCGGAACGTACAAAATTCGACTCGATGTCAAGCGACCGATTGAGTTTTCCCGTTTCGTTCTGTTTCAAATCGGCGCCGATTCGTATAATTATTCGGCGGAACGTCAAATGGCGTTGGGCGACGAAACGGGACTGCTCAAGGAATGGGAGACGCAATGGGGTGGGAACCGGAACAAAACGGAACCGATGGAATGTGTCGGCCGGATTCCTTGGTTTTCCCTTCACGATGCGGTTTCCCGACGGGAGCCCGGTCAAACGGGGGCTTGGGCGAATCGGGGAGCCGTGATTCGTTCATGGAAAGCGAAGCTCGGCGGCAAAGACGTTTCGCCCTGGATCGTGGAGCATGGTGCCGAGGTTCGCGGCAAGGCAACGTCGTCGCTGGACGTCGTTCCGCCGCCGAATCTCAAGCGTTTGGAGGCGGGAGACTTCGTCGAGTGTACGATCGAACACCTGATCGTTCCTCAAGACGCTTCGAATTATTACGGTCCGAACGAATCGCTCCGAAAGGCTTTGGCCAACGATGGGAATACGTGGCGGCTGATTTATCGGGAGGCCGTCGGCAATGATCGCCGCGTTACTGTACGAAATGGAACGTTACGCGAACTCCATCCGGCGGTGTGCGTGTCGGTCGAAGACGACAACGCCGAACTCGACATTGCCGGAGGTTTGGGGTATGTTCCGATCACCTTTTCGGGCCTGACATTACACGCCGGTTACGAATTATTTGTCGACGGCGAACTCTTTGAAAGAAACGTTCACGGCAACGATTTCTGGCAAAGCGACTACGACGCGCGTTCCGGAACGTGGAGTCGGACATATAATTTTCCGATTGAAGGAACGAAAACGAACGTCTCGTTGAGTCTCAAAAAAACAAGCCGCCGCCGTTAGAGCGAATTTCGTATTTTACGTTGTCTGGTTTTCTATACTGCGAAACGGCTGGGCGCGAGCATTGAGTCCATCGACGGACATTGATTTGATCGCCGGAGTTCGCATGTCGCTTGTGTTTTAGCCGCGCAGCGCGATTGAAAGTTTTTCAAAGGCACATTTCCAAACGACCACAAACAAAAGCCGGAATGAAGTCGGTACTCCGACGCAATGACGGTAACGTTATTAGGCTCCCGCTCGAAAGTTTTATACCCGGTTGGCAGTCAGTGTAGAGTGTTCAGTGTAGAGTACCGATTCGGCCAATTCATCCAATACGGTACTCTACACTCTACACTTTGTACTCTACACCCATTGTTTGGTGGGTATGTTTTTTTCGAGCGAAAGCCTTACGGCGAGGACGTCTCCATTCCGGCTGTTGTCGGTCAACCAACCAAACTCACATGATGAAATCGTTATTTTCTTTTTTGTTCATTATATTCGTCGTCGCTCCTTCGTTTGCACAGGAGGAGCCGGCCTGGAATCAGTTTCGCGGTCCGAACCACGAGAACAAATCCTTTTCGACCGATCTGCTCAAGCAATGGCCGGAAGGAGGACCGAAACTGCTCTGGAAGATCGAGACGCTCGGCGAGGGGTATTCCCATTTTTCGTTTCACGGCGATAAGATGTTCACCATGGGAGACATCGGCGACGATTGCTGCGTCCTGGCACTCGATCCCGAGAGCGGCAAAACGATTTGGAAGACACGCATCGGAAAATCCGGCGCCTTCGGTCGCTATCACGGTCCGCGGGCGACACCGGCGATCGACGGCAAGTTCGTGTTCGCTTACAGTCATTTCGGCGACCTCGCTTGTCTGGAAATTGAGACAGGCAAGATTTTATGGAACAAGAATGTCGTGACGGTGTACGACGCCACATGTCCGATGTGGGGATTTGCCTCCTCGCCGATTTTCGAAAACGAAAACCTGATTCTGCCGATCGGCGGAACCAAAGGAGCCTTGATCGCCTTCACGAAACAAGGAGAACTTCTTTGGCAATCGACCGAAATCACGGGGGATCACGCAACATACTGTTGCGCCGTGCCCGTCACGATCGACGGGGTTCGACAGTTTCTCCTGTTCAGTTTCAGCGGCGTTTACGGGGTGCGTGCGAGCGACGGGAAGAAACTTTGGTTTATCGAACGTCCGAGTGAACGTCCCGTTTGCAGCGATCCGGCCTGTTTGGGAAACGTCGTGTTCGTTTCCTCGGCGTACAACATGGGCGCAAACGCTTATCGTGTCGAAAAATCGGGAGATCTGTTCAACGTCCGGGAAATCTACGCCGACAAGCGGCTTCAAAACCATCACGGCGGCGTGGTGCGGGTGAACGAACACCTGTATTTCACGACGGAACGGGAATTGGTTTGCCTGGAAATCAACGGCGGCGAAGTCAAATGGCGTGACCGGAGCGTCGGCAAAGGTTCCGTGACCTACGCCGACGGCATGCTGATCGTCCGATCTGAAAGCGGCGACGGCACGATCGCCCTTGTCGAAGCGAATTCCGAACGATATGTCGAAAAGGGCCGATTCGATCAACCCGACCGCTCGGACAAGAACAGTTGGAGCTACCCGACCATCGTCAACGGGAAAATGTACATCCGCGACCAGGGACTGCTCCTTTGTTACGAATTGAAATAAGAGACCAATATACAGCCATTACTTTTTTAGAACGGAGGATCTCATGACTTCAAAAGATTCCATGGAAATCCGCTATCGCCTTGTCCGGACGGCCGGTCGGCTCTTCGCGGAAAACGGTTACGAAGCGACGACGCTCCAATCAATCGCGGAAGCGGAGGGAATGACCGTCGAGAAAATCAATTATTGGATCGGAAACAAGGATCACCTTTACGCCAGCGTCTTCATGATGCTGTTGGAAGAAGATCGACGCCACGGTATCGAGTCGATCATCAAGGAACATCCCGAATGGAAAGAGACGCCGTTCGGGCAGGCGCAAATCATCCGCCGGAAAATCCAGATGATGTTCAATGCTCTCCGAAACGAAGAGCTTCCGTGGAAAGCGGCCTTCATCGCCAGGGAACTCGCGACTCGCCTTCTATCGAAAGAAAATCAGGCCGAGCATATCGCCCAGGTGCTGACCGACGACTTGTATCATTTTTGTCGCGAAATCAAGGACGATCTCACCGAAGACGAATTGGAAATTGTCTGCCGCTGCTTTCCGTTGTCGCAAATCGGATCGTTCCTGATGCTCGCGAGCCGTGAATGCAAGGATTACGCCTCATTGCGGTTGGATCCGATCCGTTTCGATAATCTCATCTGGTTCACCACGGCGACGATCCTCGGCTATATGGGCCTCCCGGCACAGGAACTCCTGCCCTAGGAAGAACGGTTCAGCGAGAACCTCGAAAAGATATTACGAAATCGCTTCGGCCGAAATGTCTTGCCCTTCGAACAGTTCCAATTAACGATTTTTTTTCATGGTCGATATGGAGTTGGAGTTGATTGAAGCAACATCACCGCAGCGCCGGGAGTTCGACGTTCTCGAACTGCCCGTTGTTGGTTGCCGTGTAACCGCATTCACGGAGCATTTGCTCGCAATCAGCGACATTGCGGCCACGACTGCGTTCGGTCACTTTGTCCAAGTCGCGGGGATTCGCCCCGGCTTCGGCATAAACGGCATTTGCCCCGGAACAAAGTCCGAGCGGATTCGGTTCGTGTACGGCAATTGAGCCGAGACGTTCGTTGCCGATCATCGCCAGCGTCACGACGGCGGTCACTTGGGCCAGCCGCAGTTCCGAAATGATGCCGTGTTTGGCAAGCGGACTGTTCGGCAGCATCACCCTTCGCATTCCGGCATGTTGGAACGCCTCGAATTCCCGGCCCAAAAGCATTTGATCGACCAGTTCCTCCGCCGTGTGTTCCGGGCCGACCGGCTCGCAACAGTAATACCAGTCGAGTCCGGCTTCGCGCAACGAACGGATCGTCTCACGTCGCTGTACGGGATCGAGAGCGGTCGTTTCCCCTTCGCGCAACCGTAATACATGGTACGCCCCGGAGACGCCCACCGCTTTCAATTCCTCGGCCTGCTTCCGGTCGAAGTCGCCGATGTTGACGACCAGCCGCATGTCGTTGCGCAAAATCGGCTGCAACGATTCGATGACGCCGAGAAGCGTTTCGAACTGGAAATCGTGCATTGCCATGAGAAAGAGCGCGAACAGGCTCCGATGGGCGAGGAACTCCGAAGCAAGGCGTTTGATTTCGTCCGGTGACGGTTTGTTTACTTCCAGCGTCGTGTAATCCTGGGCGAAAGCGCAGAACTGGCAGTTGCCGGGACAGGGGGCCGTTTCGTAACCGATCTGGCCGAGAATCACGCCCCGATTTTGAAACCGTCGCCGGGAAATCTGGTTGGCGGTACCGCGAATCCGATCCGCTTCGGGACTGATATCGGGGTAGCCGAGCAGTTCGATCAATTCGCGTCGAGTAAGCGGTTGAAGGTTCTCCGCTTTTTCGATGATGCTCAAAAACAAGGAAGAAAATTGCGACATGGGAAAAACTCAAGTTGTCGTTCATGGCGAAAATATCATTCTACCCGATTTACAGACCGGCGCCGAGAGGATATTCTTTTTGGCCTGCTTGCCGCCCATGTTTTTCCGGGATAAAATAATCGAAGCTTTTTCTATTCTTCACATTCAAAGAGGAATTTTATGCAAAATACCGAAGTGAGACAGCAGGCGTTGGCATTGGTGGAACGTGATTCGGTGGTCATGATGCTGGGAACCAACGGCCCAAGCGGTACGCCGGAAATCAAGGCGATGGTGAAAATGCGGAACGACGGCCTGCAACGGTTCTGGTTTTGCAGCAACACCTCATCGCGACGGGCGAAGGAAATACAACGGGATAATCGTGCCAGTTTGTATGCTTACGAGTTCGCCCCCGATGCCAATCCTGTGATCTGTCGCGGCGTGATGCTGTCGGGAACGGTCGAATTGTCTTGGGACGACGATTTACGGAAATCGCTCTGGCAGGATTTCATGACGATGTACTATCCGCAGGGGCCGCTTGATCCCGATTTCGTCGTCGTTCAATTCACGGCGGTGAGCGGGAACTATTACGAAGGCTTGCAGAATTTCGATTTCACGGTTTGACGGACAGCATGCACTCTGTAGCCGGGACACGGTACCGCTGTGGGCGACGGAGCGGTCGTTGGCCGAAAATACGGCTTCCAACTCAGAATGCGACAAGGCAAGATGTTTTATCTGAAATTTGACGACCGATTCTCATATCATGCAAAACAACCGCGAAATCCTCTCAAGAATTTTCCCATCTCTGCCCTTGACGTCCACGTCGAACATGATCACAATCTAAAATGTTTGGAGAGCAAAACATTTTGCGGTTGCTGTCAGGCTTTCGCCAGAAAGTTTCATACCGAAAACGGAGAGGTGAGAGAGTGAGAGAGATGTAACCGCTTGATAAAACGTATCTTGCATTTTCCCTTTCACTCTCTCACCCTTTCACTCTTTCACTCAAAAGTTGGCGGTTTATTTTCTGGCGAAAGCCTAGAATGACATGTTTGGTGCAGGATAAAAACGAACGGTTTTCCCAATGTCGCCTAGCCTTGTCGCCGACCACAGCGAGCCCGTCATAAAAACACGTGCCTTTTAAATTCATGTCAGGCCGAATATAAACACAACAAGATAAACGGAGACAGATGGTGGACAGTCAGACGATCTTTCCCGTTTCGTTGGAGAGCATCCAGCGGCGGTCGTCGAAGTCGAAATTGCCCTCGTTACGGAACAGGCAGATTCCGGCTTCTTTCGGCATCTGCTTGAGCATTTCGGGCATGTCGTCGAAGTACATGCCGATGCCGAGACGCCGAACGATTTCGGCTTTTTCCTCGAACGATTTCACGAGGATCACGTCGGTGAAACGGATGTCGAGTTTCTTCAGTTCCGCGACGGCCTTCGAGCGATCGTTCCGATACGTAATAACGTACACGTCGTCGTTCCAAAGCTTCGAAAGCGTCGAAAAGAACTCCGGCGCCTCCGTTATCGTTCCGTCAAGGTCGAAGGCGATTTTCATCGGTTTTCCTTTTTTTTCGGTGACATGACATAGATTTCCGTTCGGTGATAAGCCAAATAATCCCGAGGAATCTCTCCGTTAGAAAAAGCGATTTTCCGTCTGTTTATTCCGTACAACAACTCTTGCACGCCTCGGCTCAGACGCGAGACGTCATCCGGAATCACGACTCGGCCCTCGTCGTCGACGGTGAAATATCCTTTGTCGAACAACTTATCGTACGAAACGAAAAGACAAAGTCCGTTATTCGGATCCAAACGGGATTTTTCGTCGGCGGCCCAGGGAACGATGTGGCTGGCGACAAGCAATTCCTGTTCGTAAATTCCCGAAAGACAGCATTGACCGTTGAATTTTTCGAGAACACCCTTGCGAAACTTCGACTGTTGCAATCGTTGCTCGATTTCCGCTCGCTTGCTGGTGATTTCCTCTTCAATCGCCCGTTCTTGAGCTTCCGGATCGCTGGACGGCGAAACGGATGGCGATGGGGAGGGGGCAGACGTGGTTTCTTGTGGCTGTTTCGAAAATACATCTTTCAGTTTTTCCAACCGATCCCCCGGCGGATATTGTTTCAACTCGTCCCCCTGCGGATATAAGAACTTCACCACCGAAATAGTGTTTGTCTCGACGGACTTCGCGTTCGGATTGTCCTTCGGGCGGACTGTACGAAATATGCCGTTCTCGATGAGGATATTCCAACCGACGGCGCCGTCTTTTTTGGTTTTTTCGAGTTCGGGAATCAAGAGATGCTTGACATGTGAATAGGGGATCGCGTAAAAGGAATCAATCGTTACATTGTCATGGCGGACAATGCCGATGTAAAAATCGTTATTCCCGTTAGTTGCAATACATCCCGAAAGCATTTTTTTTCCGATCCAACTCCACCAATTTTCGACACTTGATGCAACAATGTAGTTTTTCGTCGTCAATTCATTGCAGCCCCAATTATTGAGAAGTGTTCCGATTCGAATGTTCGGTTCATTACGCTTGGCCATGTTTTTCCTTTCATCATTGAGTAGTTTTGAAACATAAATTATATCAACAGCATTCGCCGCACGTTGCACGGCTAAAACGCAAACGATTGATCGACCCGGAACTATCATAGATCATTCCGGTGTCACTGTAAATCACCTGAATGTGTCAAAAATTCTGCGGGGGTTCGGCAATTCCGTCCGTGTATTCTTCGTACCGCTGCCGGCAGTCGATGCCCGGACTGGGACAGAGCGTTCGGGTGAGCATTTTCGCCAGGGCCATGTCGTCAGCGGCTTCTTCGTGTCGGTCAAGTTTCGCCATCGCTGCGGCGCGGAGTTCGTAATTTTTCGGATCGATGTTGCAATAATTCGAGTGCGGCGTCAAGCGAATCGCTTCCGAAATGTCGACCAAGGCTTCCTCGAAACGATCGGCCAAAAAGTTCGCAACGGCGCGGTTCCTGAGGTCTTCGACCTGTTGGCCGGCGATCAGCCGTTTTTCAAAATCTTCCAAAAGAGGTAAACATATCTTCCGATTTTTAATCGACTCGGTGAATTCGTCGATCACGTCGTCGAGAGCACCGCAAAGCAGGAGACAACGAAATTGATCCCGCAACGGTTTGACGTCGCCGAAGTACGCATCCAACTTCGCGGCTTGACGGTAATCTTTTTGGGCGCCGTCGAAATGTGCCTTGATCGACTCCTCATGGAGCTGGGCGCGGTTGACATAATGTTGCGCCTCGCCCGGTTCCTTGGCAATCAATTCATCCAAAATCCGATGTTGTTCTTCCAGCCTTTCAAAATCACCGTTCATTTTAACGTTCATTATAATAGTACGAAATTAATAAGCTTCAAATCTGAACTGGACATATTGAGTCAAGTTTTTTTTGCACGAAACACACGAAATAACGAAATTCACTAAAAAAATAGAGCCTGTAGCAAGAAAGTTGTCGTTTCTGTCTCTTCGGCCTGAAAGGCCATCGCATCACAGCCCAGGGCAAGGCGTACTCGCCGTCGCCCTGGGATACCGGTCGCTCATCAGCCGCCGCCCTGTAAGGGCAACACCGGTATTGCACTGCCCTTACAGGGCGATCATTCCTTGGGGCGTTGGCAACCCAGGGCGACGCCTTCGGCTCTGCCCTGGGCTGTAATGCGCTGCCCCTCCGGGGTGAAATCGACAAATGATCAACTTTTTCGCGACTCTCTCAAAAAATACGTTCGTTTTTTTCGTCTTCGAGTATTTCATGTTTATTGATCAACAGGTAAATTTTACACAACTCCCGACTCACCAACTTCGTGAATCCGCGACGTTTTCCGCTTGAATATCGCAATCGCGCGACAGCAAAACGAAAAAATTCAGTCGGAAATCGGCTGCTCCACTCCGTCGAAGACGATCCGGCGTAGCGCTGGCAGAGACCGATTCTGCCAAAATGGATTTTCCCGGAAGCGTTTGATCGCCGCCGGTGAATGGGAAATGTGAATTTCTTCCAAAACCGGACAATCAGACAATTCGAGCCAATCGAAATTTTCGGATAGTCCGTCAAGCACCAATCGTCGCAAATGAGGACACGCAACAATCGACATTTGGTAAAGTCCTTCCAAACGACGGATTTCTTCAAAGGCCGTATCGCCTGTAATCCCATGGCATTGAACGAGTTGCAACGATTCCAACGTCGGAAATCCGCAAGCAGCGCGGACACCAGCGTCGGTCACGCCGAAACTGCCAAAGGAATATTTGATCAGTTCTAAATTCGCTATTCCATGCAAACACCGCAAATCTTCGCCGGTGAAATTGGGGCAGGCAATTACGTTGACAATGTTAAGTTGCGAAAGCTTCGCGAGATAGTGAAAGCCTTCGCCGGTAAAATTTTCACAACCGGCAACCCGAATTGATCGAATATGAGTCCACGCGGCGAAAGATTCCAGCAGCGCGTCGACAGATTCGTTTTGGCCGTCGACTTTGAAATAGGTTTCCTCGGATGACTGCGGAAACCCCGATTTTTTCAGGACCTTTTCGCCGCAACCTTCAATTTCCAAATGCTCGTTTCTTTTCGGTGAATACATGATAAAGATGTCAAAAGCGTGTTTTTCAGAGAATCATTTCGGATTTTCCCTATATATCGTATCTGCGCGACAGGAAACCATGTTTTGCCAGGAAACCGTTTTGCCAGCGTTTTGGAATGTTGCCTGCCGCGACTGACTACGACTGAAAAAAACTCCTGGCAAAAAAAGTCCGAGTCGAAAAATTTTTCACCGAGCTGTCGCGCCAGGAGTCATTCAAAACGATATAGGGGTGTCAAACGCAAGTCAGTAACATAAAAAACAAGGAGCGGAAAATGAGTAAAATGGTAAAGTATCGGTCCGTCAATCTGCGGGGAATCATTGATCACAAAACCGGTCGTCGTTATCCTTGGGCGAATCTGGGCATTCGGGTCGAAAACGCTCCGAGCAGCGAAATCGCGATGGAGATGGCCGAACTCGATTGGGAGGTCCGACAGGCTCCGGTTCACTACAAAATTGGTGAACAATTCCACAAAGTTTCCGGATCCTGGCTGAACTACCGCTCGGACAACGGCGAGCCGCTGGGCATCGTGAGCAACATGTACGAGATCGTGCAAAATCACGAAGCGTTCGCGTTCGCCGATTCCTTGATCGGAGAAGGAATTCGGTACGAAACGGTCGGCTGCATGCAGAATGGGCGAAAAATCTGGCTCTTGGCCAAGATGCCGGAACGAAAAATTCTGGGCGATGCGTTCGTTCCGTACATTTTGTTTTCGAACAGCCACGACGGAACCCGTTCGGTCAAGGTCTGCATGACGCCGATCCGCGTTGCCTGTTTGAACATGATCAACCTTGCGATGACGTACTCGCCCCGAGCCTGGTCGTTCGCTCATGTCGGCAAGCTGCGCGACCGGCTCAAGGACGCCCATTCAACGCTGAAAAAAGCGACCGATTACATGCAGGAACTGGAAAAAACGGCGCAGAAACTCGCCGCCGAAAAATTTTCCGAATCCGATTACAGAAATTTCGTGAACGAATTGTTTCCCCGGACCGGCAACAAAAAGCAGAAGGCGGCGGCCCGCGCGGAAATCGAGCGTTTTCGTCAGTGCTATTATGCCGACGATTTACGAAATTTTCGCAGCACGAAATGGCGAGCCGTCGGCGCGATCAGCGACTATGCAACTCATGCGCCGGTGAAGAACGATTCGCAACAGGAAGCGATTTTTTCCACGGCCATCGACGGCAATCCGCTGATCGACCGGGCAATGAAACTGCTCCTCGCCATGTAGGGATGCTCTTTTCCGATCCTTAAATCGGGTAAAATGAGCGGGTTGAATTATTCGGTATTTCATTCAACCCGTTTTCCTCAACATGAACGATTTTCCTGAGACTCGGCCTACGCTTTTGATGCGTGTTTCACAACAAGACCGTGAGGCCCAAAACGAATTGTATTCCATTTATTACGCGAGAATTTACCGCTTTTGCCGGCGCGAGTTCAAAAATCCGGATGACATTGAAAATCTCGTCCACCAGACATTTTCCACCGCTTTCGAGAAGATCGATCAATTCGATCATCCTGGTGACAGACCGCGTTTTCGCTATTGGTTGATGAAAATCGCTCATTTCAAAATCCTTACTTTGAAACGAAACATGGCGAGAGAACGGGAGCGACATGAAAAAATGATCGAAGAATCAGTGTCGCATCGACACAACAACACCAAGATACTCTCCGACTCGGCTTTTTCCCGGGACGTCGGAGAGGAGAAACTGTTCTTTTCACCCGACGAGGAACAACAACTCCAGATGATCGAGCTTGAAAACGTACTGAAAATGATGGAGAAGAAATACTCAGCCAATACATGGTTGTCGTTTTATTGTACGTTATGTGAGGGACGCAGTGCCAAGGAAGTCGCCGCCGAACTCGACATCCCGGAAAATACAGCACGGAAATACAAATCCCGCGTGCTCGAAGCAATCAGGGATTACTTCCGGGATGTGCTCCAACTCCCCGCGCCCACCCCTTCTCATACCCATGATGAAAACCCGAGCGATTGAAAACAACGAGAACGAATGTATCCCCGAGGCGACGCTCTTCGCCTACTCCCGGGCGGATTTGAGCGACGCGGAAGCCTCATGCTTCGGGACGCACCTCGACGGTTTCCGGCCTGTCGTCAGCGGCTCGAACGGCTCGACCATCCGGAAGACGACCCGTTGCACTCGATGGTGAGCAAGCTCCGCGATAATCCCGTACAGAAAGGAACGCCCATCGCCCCGCCGTTCCACGACGAGTATTTGTTACAGAATATGGAAGATCGAAGATACCCCAAGCTGCCGAAGTATATCTAAAACGGTCAGAAACTGGTCTTTTCTTAAATTGTCGAATCTGCTATACTTCTCGTTTTCCTGTTCCACGCCTTCACGGAGGAAGCGATGATTCGAATCGAGATTTCTCAAGAGGACCTTGCGATCATCGGTCGCAAACGATTTTATCATCCGCAGCCGCACATCACGATCCGGATGCACGTCCTGGCCCTTCACGCGAAAGGTAAAAACGCAACGAAAATCGCGGAATTGACAGGCATCAAATCAAAAATACAACCGCAGTACTTTTCGTGCGGTAAGTGCGGACCGGGAGCGAAGCGACCGTCCGACGGTTTTCGTACAACGGTGCGGCAGCACCAGCAACCTGGACGGCAGGTCCTTCCACGTCCTTTTCGGTCGGCCAACCATTACCGGACCAATTTTTCGGACATGGGCGGTCGCAAGTCCGGAGCGAGCTGCTTCCAGATCTTCTATTCGTCACGAAATCGGGTGCGCCAAAGAGTAACTCGATGCTCTTCGAGGCCGAATTGGGCTTGAATTTGAAGGTTGGTCAACTTTTCCGCCGCCGCCAAAACGATTTGGGCTCGTTGTTGCAGAACGACACCTAACATTCTGGAGCGAATGATTTTACGCAAAATGTCTTGCTCGTTTTGATTGATTTCGATTTGAGCGGCGATCCCTGCCATAACGGTCTCCTGAGAAAGTGAACGGTTGCAAACCATTCGCTATTCTATCAAAACTCCGCCATTTCACGAAGACCAATCCGGCGACTTTGTACTACAGCATTCTTCGGTTCCACCTCACCCGGTTACCCGGTCGCCTGTGAGATTTTCCTTGCCGTCATCTCTGACGGTTCTGTGACTTGCTGACGTACTCGATATGATTCCGAACTCAATGTTCAGTCGTCTGTTTTTCTAAATCGGAATCGGTCTCCTGAATGAAAAAAGATAGAAAACGATATCGCAGACATTCTATCTTTCTTGTCCGTCGATTTCAAGAGACCGTCTCAAAAATTCCGGCGATTGACCGTCTGACGCTTTTTCCTTCGGGCGTTTTCAGTCCCATCGTGGCGCAAATAAGGCCATTTTTTGCGCTATCATCAAGTGTGAAAAAACAATACGTCCCTTCAACCACATTTTCAATCAAAGGAGGTCCGTCTTGAGTCACATTGTCACGATCCAAGTCGAGGTCCGTGATCTCGACGCCGTTCGGTCGGCTTGTCGTCGGCTGAATCTCAAAGAACCCGTTCATGGGCGAACCACGTTGTTCGAAACCGAAGTCGAAGGACTTTGGGTCGAACTCACCGATTGGTTGTATCCCGTCGTCTACGTTCTCGAAACCGGCGAATTGAAGTACGACAATTTCAATCAGGCTTGGGGGGAACAAAAGCATCTCGACCGATTCGTGCAGACTTACTGTATCGAAAAGGCAACGCTCGAAGCCAGACGCAAGGGTTACAGTGTCGTCGAGCAGCCGCTCGGCGACGGTTCTATCAAGTTGACAGTCAATGTCGGGGGTATTGCATGAAAACGATTACCCTCATCATCACCGCCGACGGCAAAACGAAAGTCGAAACCCATGGCTTCGACGGGCAATCCTGTACGGATGCCTCGAAGTTCATCGAACAAGCTCTCGGCCGAAAATCGGCAGAGCAGTTCAAACCGGAGTATTTTATCGATAACAATCACACTCAACAATGGGAGGTGCGTCAATGAATTCGTTGACTCAAATCTTGTGCAATTACATCGCCGTGTGCTTCAGCGGTCTCTGGGTCGAAACCTTCGAACCCGATGAAGCCGTCAAGGAAATCGAAACCATGTGCCGTGACGAAAATTGGAAGTTTTCCACTTGGGATATTTTGAAAAGCGATCCGTTGTCTGCGGTCACAACGGTGGAGAGTCACGGCGAGACGCCCATACTCGTCGTGTTACGTAATTTCCATCGCTTTCTCGGCAGCATCGAGATCATTCAGGCGTTGGAGGGGCAAATCCAGAACGGCAAGGTGTCGCGGACGTTTTTCATCATTCTGGCTCCTGTCGTTCAGATTCTCGCCGAACTCGAAAAACTCTTTGTCGTTTTGGAACATCCGCTTCCCGACAAGGAACAGCTCCGATAAATCGCGACGAAAATCGTCGGAGAATTGCCCGACGAACCGAACACTCGCCGGGTGCTGGACGCCGCCGCCGGAATGACCCGACTTGAAGCCGAAGGCGCGTTCTCGTTGTCCATGATCGAACATGACATGCTTTTGCCGGAACCTGTTTGGCAACTCAAGGCGAACATGTTGCGGCAATCGTCGGCATTGCGGCTTTACCGTGGCGAAATTCCCTGTCTCGGTGGACTTGACAATCTGACCAAGTTTTGCAATCGGGCTTTGTCCACAAATAGACACGGTGAACGGGCGAAAGGGGTGATGCTTCTCGGCGTGAGCGGATCGGGAAAATCCGCGTTCTGTAAACGTCTCGGTAATTCCGTTCATCGTCCGACGCTCGTTCTCGACATCGGAGCGTTGATGGGATCGCTCGTCGGCCAGACCGAAGCGGCGTTGCACAAAGCTCTCAAACAGATCGACGCAATGTTGTAGTACGCACAAAACCAATGTGCTTACGACGCCTTGATAACAATGTTTATGACAAAGTTGACGCCTTAAGAAAGAAAAGGAACCTCGATAACGAGGCGCTCTTGGTTATTACATAGTTTCTGTTGATTTTATATTTTCGCGGGTCTTGGCATAAAAAACGTATCGTTATACATCAAACGGCGAGACATTGGACGTTTTCGGAGGACTGGAAATTGAGCGTCATCAGAAATTTGAGTTCGGCGGCGTAGTGCTTGCCGCCATTTCGTACACAATCGTCGATCGCCGCAGAAAACAAATCGAAACTTTCGTAAAAGCGGTTGTACTGCCATTTCTTCTTGACGAACTTCCAGTAACGTTCGATCAGGTTCAGGTTCGGCGAATAGCTGGGAAGAAAGACCAACTCGATGCCAAGTTCCCGAGCGAATTCCTGAACGAGAAAGCAACGCTGATAAGCCGCGTTGTCAAGAACGATC
>JAVBQW010000231.1:0-14997 GCA_031548665.1 Thermoguttaceae bacterium | reverse complement strand
GATACAATCCACTCACTCTTTTGGGGTGCTACCGTCTGAAGTGCCTCAAGATTTATTTCTTGTATCGTTTCAATCCACGCACCCGTGTGGGGTGCGACAAAGTATCTCAAGGTCGACAAACCTAACCTTCCGGTTTCAATCCACGCACCCGTGTGGGGTGCGACTTTTTGATGAGATTCGGCAACGGGAGACGACGACGGTTTCAATCCACGCACCCGTGTGGGGTGCGACGGGTGGAAAATCGTCGGAAAACGATTCGCACACCCGTTTCAATCCACGCACCCGTGTGGGGTGCGACGGGGACCGACGAAGAATTTGAAGATGCGGTAATCGTTTCAATCCACGCACCCGTGTGGGGTGCGACAAAAACTCTAAGTCGCCCCTGGGGGGCGTGGAAGGTTTCAATCCACGCACCCGTGTGGGGTGCGACGGGAGACGCGGAAGGCGTCAAAACGGCATCAGGAAGTTTCAATCCACGCACCCGTGTGGGGTGCGACCCCCACGGCAACGCAACAAGAAATACCAGTCTGGTTTCAATCCACGCACCCGTGTGGGGTGCGACCGTGTTTGCGTTAACTCGTTAAATCACAAAGAATTAACAAGCGAAAAACGCGAACGTCATGCAAAACAGTACGGAAGAAACGATAAAATTTACGCTGCCTGCGTAACTGCTTTGTTTGCATGCAAATACGGCTATCGCGAACCGACCGGCATTTCGATGAGTGCCGACGGTTCGCGAACTCAAACTACACAATGAGAGGCCCCTCGGGATCGTATGAATCCTTGGTGCCAACATGCTCCACGCGGCCCTGCCAGTTTTTGCCGAGATTGTAAAAACGAAGACTGTCCAAACTCGGATCAATCTCCGATTCCAACAACGCTCGAACTTTCACCAACATCGCCGGGTCCAGCTTGCACTCAAACACCGAGTTCTGAACCCGCTGTCCATGGTTGACGCAAACCTTCGCAACACGACGCAAACGGCGACGACCTTCCGGCGTCGCCACGTTCACATCGTACGTGATGAGGACCATCATAAATCACCTGTAGAAAAAGGGCGGGTAAGCGTCGAGGTCGCCACGCAACCAGCGAGCAAACAATTGAGCCTGCAAAAACGGTAACAAACCGATCGGCACTTTTTCGTTCAAAAACGGATGAACGATCGTTTCCTTCTTGCGCTCCTGCCACTGTTTGATCATTTCCCGTCGCGGATCGTCCTTGATTTCCACGCCGCCGGTTTCTCGTTTCACAAAATCGTTCGCCTTCACCTGGCCGAGATTGACGAGCGTCAGAACAAAACGATCCACGAGCCACGGACGGAATTCCTCCATCAAATCGAGAGCCAGCGACGGACGTCCCGGCCTGTCGGCATGCAGGAATCCCATCTGCGGATCGAGACCGATCGACTCGCAAGCCGCCGTCGTTTCATGGGCCAACAGGGCATAGAAAAACGACAAGAGCGCGTTCACATTGTCCAGCGGCGGACGGCGGGAACGTTCCCGAAAATAAAAGTCCGATTTGTTCGTCCGAATCAATTCGTCGAACACTCGAAAATAGAGCCGGGCCGCGTCTCCTTCGATTCCACGAACCCTTTCAACCGGATGAAGCGATTTCAATTCACGGAGCGAGTCGGCCAAAATGTTGGTCGTTTTCGGAATCTCGGAATTTTCGTTCAGTGTATGGTCCCGGGCATAGCGCAGCAGCACCGTTCGAGCATTGGCGATCTTCGCGGAAACAAACGCCCCGGCCGCAGCGGACGATTTTTCTGTATCCGTACTGAAACGATGTTGCGCCCGGCGCAGAAGAATGTTTCCCGACTGCGGCCCCGTACACCGGGCAAGGAACCGACCGTTTTCCGACAGAAAAGAAATCGTAACGCGATTTTCGCCGCATAGTCCGAGCGCGAACGGCGTGACCATGACGTTGCCGAAACAGACCAATCCCTGAATCGTGTGGATCGGCAGCCGCAACAATTCCGTACGCTCCAGACTGATGACGACATTCGTCCCGTCCCGCGAAACGTAGGCCCCCTGCTTCGTAATGTACAACGTGTTGCCGAGCGGTTTCATGGTTTCATCCGGGGATTACGGCGGAGTACCGCCTTCATCCCCGGCTCTTTGTGAAGATTTTTCTATTTCAGATTCTCCTCGATCATTTTTGCGACATAATCGGCGGCTTTTCGTTTCAGGTCGGGCATGCACTCGTCGGCGAGGGAGCAGGATTTGCAATGTTCTCCGGCTGACGGCGGCGGCGTGACGCCCGATTGCATCAATTGGTGAAACTCGGCGGCCAACCGCTCCGTTTTATTGCGCAACGTTTTATCGAGCGGAACGACCGTTCGATTGCGGGTCTTGCCGTAAAAGAGCGAACCTTCCGGGATCGACACGCCGAGCGTTTCTTCAAGGCAGATCGCCTGGGCGCAAAGCTGCACCTCGTCGTGATCCCCCTTTTTTTGTTTACCGCGTTTGTATTCGACGGGATAAACCCGCCACGTTCCGGAGTATTTTTCCAAGCGGAGCGGTGAGTTCGCGTCGCGATGGAATTCAATGACGTCGGCGACGCCGGAAAGGCCGAGCCGCCGGGAAACCAGCGGCAGACCACGAACGATCCGCAGGTCGCCACGAGTTTCCGATTCGTCGGAATGAACCCGTTCGTGCATGAGTCGACCCTCGGCGGTCAGGACGTTTTCGGTCCAAGCCCGCTCCAAGTGGATCAGGGCGCATTGCCGTGCGCAAAACGCAAGGTGTTGCAGCCCCGAGATCGGCAAAAGCTCTTCGGAGTCCATGCGACGAGTGAAAATTTGTTACGGTTTGACGATCATCTTGACATCGGCGGGGAGATCGCCGGGCTTCGGAAGCGTCAGTTCGTAATCACTGAAATCACGCGGCGGCTTCTGCTCGTCTTTTCGGGTCAGTTTGACCTTTTGAAAAAGTTCCTTCGACGGCGCGTTGCCGAGGGCGGATTTGTGTTCGAAAACAATCAATTTGCACGTCGACATCATGCCGCGAGCCGCACTGTGATCGTGTTCGAACATGTTTTCGAGAGCTTCCCAGAAGAGTTTCAGGTCGTCTTCGCTGAACCCGGTTTGGGCCGCCAAGTGCGGCGAAATGAAACCATACGCCGTGTAAAGACCGTACGGAACCGTGTTCTTAGTACCCATGGTTCGTTCCTTTTTCGCGTCGGCTTCATTTGTAACGGCCATACGGGTGATGGTATTTTCCAAGATAACAATTGGATCGACGGAACGGCCAAAAGTCAATTGAACCGGCCCGCGAACCTGTCCCGCGGTTTTGCTTCCCGTTGACAACACGGCGCCAAATGTACGTATGTCAAAATAGGTTTTGCACATCCATTTTTTCGCTTCGTCTGCTTGGTCTTCTTTCTTCGCCGACTTTACCTTTGGCTGATCGTAAGACTCTTCGATCAATTTGTTGAGGACGGCCTTTTCTCGAATAAAAATACTATTTCCGGCTTTTTCACCTTCCTTGGTGATGGAAACGTAATTTCTGATTTTACGTTTAAGGCAAACATCCGTCACAATACCGTTTCCCGTTTCCGGATCAATACGGGGGAGATTGCCCGCATCGGGGTCGCCATTGGGGTTACCGTCCTTGACATCGAAAAGAAGAATAAAATCGTAGCGGTTTTTAATGGGTTCGCTCATGGATGAATCCTTTATCTGTACGTGGTTTGGAATTCGTGGAAGAGGAAAGGTTATTTTTCAGACGATTTCTTGGCCTTGTCTTTCTGTTTCGCTTTCGGCGACATGTAAAACTTCTGTTGGTAGTATCCGAGGAAGAATTCGGCCTGCTCCTCCGGTTTTAGAACGGCTGGAAGTTCGACAAGTAGATTGTCTTCGCCGGGGCCGTTGACGATCTCCTGAATCATTTCGTCGTAAAATTTGCATAAGCCGGCACCCTTTTCCGATTTGTCGATCTTGGCAAGGTGTGTCGCCACCAGATGCATGGCCCTGGGAAATCCGGAAGCGGGGCGTTGAGAAGCCGCACCGTAATACCGATCAACAATGGTCGCATTAACCAGACGTTTTTTCTTTTTCCCGTCTCCTTCTTCGGTTTTTTTCGTTGCCTTAATTTCCACAACTTGTTCGGTGCTTTCTCCGGAAATTTTATGGGCTAACCATTGAATACGTTCCAGTACCGCGAAAAGACGTCCTAAACGATAGGGAGTTCTTGAGTTTTTCATGTCCAGTTCCTTGTTGATGATAATGCCTTTGTTATTTGTCCATCGGGAAAAATATCCTTTCATGAATGCAGCACATGTATGGAGAACCCAGCTACTGCTTTCCCCACAAACTTCTATTCGGGCTCGTCGCAAAGCCATTTCGAGCATTGTGCGTGGATAGGGAAGCCCCATGAATACCGAGCGGATAAATTGCAATTCGACCTTCTCGCGATGGGCTTCCGCTTCGGATTTTTTTGTAGGGCCTTTTGTCGGTTCCTCGCTTTTTTTACCCTTGTTCCCCTTTTCGTCCTTCTTTTTCGGCGGACGTAAGACGTTCCAGTATCGCCAAAATGGAATCATGACGTCCCTGTCCGATCCAGGATGAAAGATCGCCGTATCTTCTTGGTGTTTCAATAATTTCGTGGCAATTCCGGCGGTCGTATCCACGATCCACAGACGAACGGCAATTCGCGCCGAAAGCGGTTCCAATCCGAGGACGTGAAATCGGTTATTTCCCCCGTCAACATAGTGATTTCCCGTTCGATAAGATTCGAGAATCGCTCTGATCTGCTCGGATTTCCTGTCAGGATTATCTTTTTTGTTCCTGTATCCTTGGATGGAATCCCTGGCGATTTCTTCGAGTGGCGTTTTTCTTGCCGCCCAAAAGACCGTTTTTGTTTTCCCGATTGCGATCGAATGCTTCCTCAGTAAATGGGAGAGTGCCTTGTAGGATTGGGATGCCGCCTTAAATCCCACAGGAGAATTGCCCCCCCCCTCCTTTCCGTACGAATTGAACGACTCGTTGTTGAAGGAAATCAAGAGCGGATCTTTATCCCCCCCCAAACTTTTTACGGCATTGTGGTTTCGGACGATCGGCTGATCACTTTTCCCCGTGACGAGACAAACTCCCCGATACAATTCTTCGAATTCGTTTTGTTTGGAAACTCTCTCTTTGATCGCTGGACGTTCGAAGATGAAATAATTATCGTCCAACATTTGAAAGGTGACATTCGTGTACGGCGAACGAATGATTTCGCCGTACTGGGAATGGTTCACGATTTTATCAAAGGCTTGGGGATCCTTTTTTCCGGCCTTTAGGAACGTCAAAACCGCTTTGACGGCATCATCGTTGACGCCGGCCATTCTGGTTTCGATGGCTTCGATGAAACTGTCGAGTTTCGTTCCTTTTTTATCGTCGATCCCAAGAACGAAGCCCGTATTATCCCAAAGCAAATTGGCATCGTTTCCGGCGTTCGTGTGCTTGATCGACTGCTTGCCGATATTAGGAACAAAAAAAAGGGTGGAAATTGGTTTTCCGTCTCGGTCATCCCGTTTGTCTTCCAATTGAAAAAAACTTCCGTTCTTTTTCAAAACGATGGCGAAGTCGATTCGTTGGAGGATCCACCCCCAACCGGGTAAAACGTCTGCCTCGTCTTCGTTTTTACGGTGGAGTGTCAGTCGATCGTAATATTCGTCCAGAGCTTTGAGTATCATGTTATCCTTTCACTTTCTCGCGATCGCTTCGCGGCGGTACGTTGATCACGCCTTTTTCCATCTTTGCTTCGTAAAAGAGTGGTCGGTAGATGTTTTCCAATGCCCTGCTGTAATCCATGTCGTACAACATCCATCCGAAATTTCCGTCTTGTTGCAAGGCGTCCTCAAGTCGCGGGTTGTCGATCAATCGGACATCGGCCGAAAACTCTCTGCAACCTAAATACGGTTTCGAGTAATGCTGAGACTTTCTGGCACGGCGATCGAACATCGCCGCATATTTCTCCGGCTTTTCGTCGGGACGAATCTCATCTCTTTCTTTTTGCCACTCCGCGTATTCTTCGAAGTCGGTTTGCATCAAATACTCGGGAACAGGACGCTTAACCGGGCGACGGTCCTCCGGCTTGATGAAGTCAAATGTCGCATGAAAATAGTATCTGACGTTCCGTAAGACTAGCGAGGCGCGTTGTTGCCTCGCATCTTCGATATAGATCGGTTCGCTTCCCAGCCTTGCGATGCTGCCGACCTCATTGCGGCGAATGGAAAACCAGTCTATTTTGTTCAACACAACGATTTTGTCGATTTGCCAAAAAATCGCAGGCTTCCACAGAATGGCATCGAAGACCGCCCGAGCCGCTGAAGGTGTCGGCACTTCATACGATATTCTTTCCGACTTGAGTTCCGGTCGGGTAAAGCAGGCGTAATCGCCGGAAACTTCCAACCAAAAGCCGAATCCGTGTTTTTTCATGTGAATACTTTTGATAAAAGTTCAGTTTGTTCTCTTCGAACAAAGTATCGACGTTCGCTTTTCTCTTGTCAATAAGGGATAAAAGTCACTTTTGGGCTACTGCGTTGAGCGGTTTTGTCATGAAATTCACTTCAGCACACAATCAATGTTCTTCTTACTTTAATATGAATGACAACGGAATTTTATCGTGAGAAACACTGTTGTCAAGTTGGGTGCCAACGCTACAATAAAAAAACGTGGTCGTCGTTCCCCCGTGCGGGTGCGCAGATTGAAATTTTGAGATCAGGCAGGCCGAATGGAAACTCGTTGTCGTGCCCCTCGCGGGTGCGTGGATTGAAACTTCTTGCTTTATTATGGTACGAATGCGGAGCGAACATTTTGTTCTTCTCCGCTTTTTTATTGGCTTTCGTGGCATCAATGATCAGTAAAACAGCTGTCATTTATTTCGAATTCCAAGCCGATGGCCGTGTATTTGGCCAGAGCGGATTGTTGAACCCACACACCGGCGATGTCTTCGAACAGGTTTCTTTGCACCTGCAAAAAAAGACGCCGAGGAATACTGACTGTAAACCGTTGCAGTTTCCGTAAAAGTTTTTGGTTGGGGCCGTCGCTTCTCAATTCAGCGATGTATCTGTCGATTCGCTGGTCTTTCTCTTCCCCTTCGACTTGCATTTTTTTATACCGGACAACAACCGAGACGCTGTCGTCGTCCTCGATCAGTCGAAATTCCTCGCCAGCCTTCCTGAAATAGACGCTTATTTCCGGATCGTCGTCGTCTTCGTCGTCAATTTCCACCCCGTCGCTGAGCCATGCCTTAAACTTCTCGGCATTCTCTTTCATTTTGTCGTTTTTCGAATACAACGATGCAAAATATTCTTTGAAGATTTCCGGCTGAAATAGCGATTCCTTCAAATCACCTGTCTCGCGATGCCGTTCCATGATAACCTTCGTGGTGTCTTCTCCTTTTCGTAACATTCCCTTCGGGGCGGGCTTCGGCGGAACGAAAACGTGGACGTCGCCATGGATCAATTCGTTTTCGTCGTTTTTTAGTTTTCCTTCCCGATTGCAACGGCCCGCGGCCTGCACGATCGAGTCGAGGCCCGCCAACGCACGGTACACGACCGGGAAATCAAAGTCGACTCCCGCTTCGACCAATTGCGTACTGATCACACGCAACGTCTCTTTTCTTTCCAATCGCTCCCGGATTTCCGCAATCACGTCGCTACGGTGTTCGCCGCACATCAACGCCGAAAGATGAATCGTTCCTTTCGGCATCAAATCGTACACCGTGCGGCAGTCCATTCGAGTGTTCACGACACAGAGAACTTGCTCATGCTGCTTGAGCCGCTCCGCGATTTCATCCCACGTCGACGGCTTGTTCACGTCCTCCGGAAAATGAATGTTCGTCCGCTTCAACTCGTTATAATATTTTTGCGGCTCCGGAATGATTTCCCGGGCGTGCTTCAATCCTTCCGGCGATGGTTGCGTTGCCGTACATAAAACCAGCGACACGCCGTATCCGGGGACTGCGCTGCGCTTCGTCCCCGGCTCTTTGGGGGCTTGAGTCAAATTTCGGATGACGTCGACGCAGGGAGCCAGATATTCCGGCGGAATCAATTGGGCCTCGTCGAGCAGTACCACGCTGTTCGTAATGTTGTGCAACTTTCGACACCGTTTCGGTTTCGCGGAGTACAGCGATTCGAAAAACTGGACGTTCGTCGTCACGATAATCGGGGCGTCCCAGTTTTCCGCCGCCAAATCGTGGGCCGTCTGTTGCTCCCGCTTCTTCGGATCTGTTTCCTCGTACACGATGTTGCTGTGGTGTTCCACGACGTTTTCGTCGCCGAATATTTTTCGCAACGTTTTCGCCGTCTGTTCAATGATGCTCGTGTACGGAATCACGTAAATGATCCGCTCCTTTCCGAACCGCACCGCGTGATCCAGGGCAAACGCCATGCCGGAGAGCGTCTTGCCGCCCCCCGTCGGAACCGTCAGCGAGAACAAACCTTCTTCCAACAGCGCCGCGCTGCGACAGTGATCGAGGATTTCCCGTCGCAGTTCGTTGACCCGCGTTTTCGTACAGTCATCGAATCGTTTCATGTATTCCCGAAATTTTTCGGCGAGTTGCTCCATCGGCGGAAACGTCGGCCGATTTTCGTACCGTTTCGGATCCATGAACCGTTCCGTGTCGAGCCAGTCGGCGTCGACCAGGCAGGAAAACAGCATCCGCACCCAAAGATGGTAATTTTTCTTATTGACGAACGACGGACATTTTTCAAGAGTTTTCAAGGACGAAAGGTACGGCTCAATCTGGTCGGCAATCAGTTTCAAATCCTTTTCGGCGTCCGACTTCCGGATCTCCCAAGCGGCGGTCCCCGTATGAACCCGTTGTAAATCCGGCAGACCGGCGTGGTGTCCCGCGACGAGATACGCCAAAGTTCGACCGACATGGAACGGTTTCAACGTTTCGGCGTAGGCCGCTCCGGCACCGGAATGATTCACGTTACCCGGTAAGGTTTCGTTTTCGTACTCAATGCCGTTGGCAACACGCAGCTTTTTCTGGAAACGGCCGTCGATCTTGCCAAGATCGTGCAAGAGTCCGGCGTTCCAGGCCCAATCGGATGAGCCGAACGGCTCCGCGAATTTTTCGGCCTGCTTCGCCGTTTGTTCGAGATGATCTTTGAGCGTCTGCCATTGCTTGGGATCGGTGCAGCCGTCAAGGGTGTGTGCGTAAATCGCGGCCGTTTGTTTGTCGGTGTTTTTCATTTTGCTTGCCCGGAAAAAATTCCAGGCGTTTCGGAGTTGGTGGAGAACGAAACGTTCTTGTTTTCGGAGAAATACGAAAAAATTCGTGACGACATCGATTGTACTGAAAACGGCAACAAATTCATACGGAGGCGCGCAGAAGAAAGCCCCTGTTCTCAACGGGAGCGTTTTCGATTGGGGCGTACTCCGTTGGGAGCACGTTCCCTCGCTGACGCGTCGGGCTCGGAACTTGCCGGTGATTTCTTGCGGATCTTGTTACACTCGTTCGCGAAGTCGGATCAAGGTCTCCAAGGCGCAATCGAAATCGTAATCGTCAATCTGGGCAATGAGCGTCGCGCATTCCTCTTGCAGCGGGCCCAGGATCGTTTCGATTCTTTCCAGATATTCCATGCTGGCCGAACAGCCGGAACGAAGCAGCGGCTCCAACTCGTCCAGTAATTTAGCCGCTTCCGTCTTGTCCAAGAGGGCCAGCGCGGAATCGGGCGTCGTAACGTTCGGCGTGGACGGGGGCGTCGGCATCGATTCGCGCAACTCGTCCAACACGGCGTCCAAGGCCGTTCGCAAATCATGAAGCCGAGAATCGTCGGACGCAATCGGTCCGGACTCAAGAACGGACTCGACTTGAAAAGCAATCTGCTGTAGGAACGTCGCCCCGAGCATTCCGGCCGTTCCCTTCAGCGTATGCGCAATCTGGTGCGCCAGCTTGACGTCGCCGCTGGAAAGACTTTGGGCGATTTCGTCGGTCGCATGCTGATTCCGTTTGAAAAAATTACTTCTGATTCGTTCGTATAAGTCAGGGTCGCCGGCCGAATGCTCCAGTCCAATGGCTCGATCGATGACGCCTTCCGATTGGCCCTCGTTCAAGAAATGTCCGGACGTATTCGGCAGGTCCGATGCTTCCAGGGAAATCGGTTGCAGGAATTTCAACAAACACGCCCACAGTTCCGGTGCGCGAAACGGCTTGGCCAGATAATCCGACATTCCGTTGGCCAAATAGGTGTTCCGGTCTTTCTCCATCGCATTGGCCGTCAACGCGACGATCGGCGTCTGGATTCCCAACCTCGTCAGATGTCTCGTCGCTTCAAGACCGTCCATGATCGGCATGTGGATGTCCATGAAAATCAGGTCGAACGGCTTGTTGGCTTTGATTCGCCGCTTGACGATGTCGACCCCGATTTTTCCGTTGGCCGCGATTTGGATTTTCAGCCCCACCTTGGCAAGGTGGTCGCCGATCACGTCCTGATTGATCGCGTTGTCCTCGCAGACGAGTACTTCTCCGTCGAAGATCGGCTTTTTGACGTCTTCGGTCAGCAGCTCCATATTGTTCGTCGGGAGATCGGGGACGTCCACGATCTGAAACGGCAAGATGAAGCTGAACTTGCTGCCGACGCCGAGGGTGCTGGCGACCTCCAGTTTTCCGCCCATCATCTCGACCATGCTCCTGGTGATCGTCAGGCCGAGTCCGGTTCCGCCGAAACGTCGCGTCGTACTCAAATCGGCTTGGGCAAACGGTTCAAACACCTTGTCGATCTGTTCCGGTGACATGCCGATTCCACTGTCCTTGACCTCGAACAGGATTTTCACGCGGTCGCCCTTGAGTTCTTCGATCGTCGCGGCCAACTTGACCATTCCGCGATTGGTGAACTTGATCGCGTTGGAAAGGAGGTTCAAGAGCACCTGTCGCAACTTCGTGGGATCTCCGATCAATTTTTTCCACAAATCCGGTTCGGAATAAAAATACAAGGAAATTCCTTTTTCTTCAGCCCTGATGGATCCGATCGTTTCGCATTGCTTGAACACTTCGTGCAGGCTGAATTCCGTGCTTTCCAACTCCATTTTCCCGGCCTCGATCTTCGAAATGTCCAGGATGTCGTTGATGATCTCCAAGAGTCCGCCGGCGCTGAGCTGGATTTTTTTCAAATAGGTTCGCGTCTTTTCGGAAAGCGTGTCGTCATCGAGCGCCAATTCGGCAAATCCGACGATTCCGTTCATCGGCGTCCGAATTTCGTGGCTCATGTTGGCCAAAAAGACGGATTTCATGCGCGTCGCCGCTTCGGCGGCTTCGGCGGCTTTTCGCAGAGCGAGTTGATTTTTTTCCAATTCTTCCTTGAGTCCGACCAGCTCCGTGACGTCCGAAAGAATGCTGATCACGATGGTTCGGCCTTCGTGATCGAGGCTTTTCCGTCCCCGGTGAACGACCCAACCGACGGAGCCGTCCTTTTTGAGCATCCGTTGTTCGACTTTGAATTGCGTGTCGCTTTGAAGCGAGCAGCGGACGCTCTGGTTGACTTTTGTGCGGTCCTCGGGATGCACGAAATTCATCGAAAGTCCCTCCGTGACCGCCCGGAGTTCCTCGCGGCTGGAATATCCGAGATAATCGAGCAGGCCGTCGTTGATCAGATAATAGGGATACTCCGGTTCGTCGTAAGCGAAAACGATTCCTCCGGGAACACTGTCGATCAAGACATCTCGGGCTTCTTCATGGAATTTCGCCTTCCATTGGGCGATGGAACTCTCCATGTTCTTGATCACGACGCACGAAAGCACGTCGCCGTTGAAGGGGTCGACGTAGAGTTGGATGACCCCCTTGGCGTGGAAGTATTTTCCGTCCTTGCCGAGCCGGCGATGCTCCGTGACGATTTCCGTTTCGCCGCGATTGAAGCGTTCCAAGAGATTCTTCACGGAGAAAATACGATAATACTCCTCGCGGTCGTCCGGATGGATGACGTTGTCGGCGACATACTGGGCGACTCCCGTAAAAGTCCGTTCGTTCTGGTCCGGATAGATGGACGGACTGTTGCCGTCGATCGACTCCAACACGTCCTCGGTCATATTGTAGTCGTAATAGTGAATGTTGTCCGCTTTGAGCGACCGGGAAAAATAGGCCCATTTTTCTCCGGCAAGAACCTGTTCCCGCTGTTCGGTGATATCGACCAGGGAAATAATCGCGTACGACGGCTGACCGGATTCATCGTAAACCGTGGTGAATCGACGATTGTACAGCCGGACTTCGCCGGTTGCGGTTCGGATTTCCGTGCTGTTGCGTCCGCTCGTCTCGCCCCGTCGAATCGATTCGTAGAAATCGATGAAGTGCCGGATATTTCCCGCGACCTTTCCCGAACGAACATAACTATCCGGAAAATCAGGATAAACGGTACTGATTCCAAACACTTCGGCCGTTTCCGGCGAAAATTCGATCGTTCGCGTGGAAACGTGGTACTTACACGTCAGGATTTTGGACTGTCGAAAAAGAATGTCGTGGTCGGCTAATCGGGTCTTCAGTTCGGCCAACTCGGCTTCCAAGGCGGAAAGGCTGGATTCTTGTTGCATGGGCGGCGACGGTTCTCACGAAAGCCGGGGTGTAGGCGGCCAGAGAAACAATACGGCGCCGTAGCCCCCGGATGGGTTGCTTCATGAAAAAGAGACGAAGAGCGGGGCATCCGGGGGCTTACACCCCCGGCTCTTGAGTAGTATGATATGCAGAAGTTTTTCCATTTTACCAAATGGCGGCAGTTTGGGGAGGCGGCATCATGCCCGAAGCGCAGCGATTTCGAATTTTGATCGTCGACGACGAAAAAACCAATCTGGATGTGTTGAACCACATTCTTCGGGACGACTACGCGATGTCCATTGCGAAATCGGGAGCGGCGGCACTGAAAATCGCGAAGGAACACAAACCGGACCTGATTCTGCTGGACGTCGTGATGCCTGACATGAACGGATTCGAAGTGATCACGCGGTTAAAAAGGGAAGAAGAAACGCAACGGATTCCCATTATTTTCATCACCGGTCTGAACAATGCGGCCAATGAGGAAAAAGGACTCCAACTCGGTGCGGTCGACTATATCACGAAACCGTTCAATCCGGCCATCGTCCATACCCGGGTCCGAACGCAGCTGAAAATTCTCAAGCAGATTCGGACGATCGAAGAACTCGGAATGCTCGATCCGTTGACGGAGTTGTCCAATCACAAACGGTTCGGCATCCAACTGCGTGTGGAATGGCTCCGCGCGCTTCGGGAAAAAGCGTCCATCTCTCTCCTTTTGCTCGAATTGGAGCATTTTTCGGAGTATTGCACCAAGTACGGCTCAGAACAGGGAAACCGGCTTCTGTTGGCCGTCGCCGAAGTTTTGGGGAAGGCGACCAAACGGGCAACCGATCTGGTCGGACGGCTCGACCGAGCCCAATTCGGCATCTTGTTGCCAAGCACCGACGTTCAGGGAAGTTCGGTCCTTGCCGGCGAAATTCGGCCTCGAATCGCATCGATCCGATTTGCCGAGACCGGTGACCACACCGTGACGGCGAGTCTCAAACTGCTCTCGACCATTCCGGGACAAAATGATTCGTTGGACGATTTTTACGGAGAAGTCAAGCGAAAAAGTTGTTGACCCTCGTTGTTGATTCGATGCATTCGCAACGATTGAATATGCCGTTAAAATGGTCTATTTTCGTCGAAATCATGAAAAAGCCAAAAATTTTTCGTAGAAACATCCGTAGAATCGAAAAATATGGCAGAATAGTGTTCTTGAGTGCCGCGAGCTTTCGTTTATCTTCCTCTTGTTTATGATCTTCGCTTTTCGACGATTCGGTTCCATCCGCACGAAGATGCTCCGACGTTTCGCGGCCGGTTTGTTCTTTCTTGCGTGGATCCCGTTTTTCTCGGACTCGTCGCATCTTCCCGTCGTTGCGGGAGAGATTGCATGGACGGACGCCGATCGAGCCGTTTTGGCGACGCTCAAGGACCGATCGCTCCGCTTTGCTTATTCCTACACTATGTCCCGTCATGAATCGTCGGACGGCCCGGCGGTCGGGATGCTCACGCCGATTTTCACGCCGATTCTTACGCCGATTCACAAACGGCTTCGAAATGAATTCGGACTCGACCGGCTTTTCGACGGGGCGATCCGGCTTTATCCGCTGCTTCATTCGCCGCTTTATCCGTCCCTGCTTCCGCAAGGCAGACAACGTTGGCAGAAACAGGAGGAACATATCGCCGCCGATCATTATCTTCAGGACACGGACCGGCAGCGAACGATCCAGATCGGCGTTTTCCTCCTCGCCTTGATCGCGGCGATTCTTTTTCTGTTGTATTATTTTATCAAATACGACTGGCAGATTCGGCAGTTGCTCCGGCGCCAGACGACCATCGACTTCATGTGGGGTTCCCTGCGGACCGGTCGGCTTGTCAGCAAGGGAGGTTTTCCCTTGTTTCGGGAATTCGGCGGTCCGTTCCTGAACAATCGCTGTACCCTTGCGGAAGCGTCGGCGGCGTTGGGCAAAGATCTGGCCTCCGAATACGGCGCGATCATGGAGCGGATGCAGCGGGACGGCAGCGATGTCGCCGTCAACGAAACGTCGTTCCTTTCCCCGCTTGACGGATCAAGACGGCATTATCGCCGATTCCTGTACCGTTTGACGAAAAACGACTTCATGGTCTGTTTTCAGGACAACACGGCGGAGAAAAACGCGCGGAATCAGGAAGAATTCCTGAACCAACTTTTCGATTGCTTCAAGGACGGACTGATTTTCATCGATCGGAACATGAAGCTTTTGCGGTACAATCGGGCCGTCGAGAAAATTTTTCCGAACGTCGTTATTTCGAAGTTACATTGCTACGAGAGTTTGAAGTGTAAAGACCACTCCTGTGACAGGTGTCCGGTTCGGGAAACGTTAGGGCGTGTTGACACTATAACAATAGGCGAACAAGGTAAATGTCTGGGCAAAATAGGACATTGCAAGATGATCGAAAAATACTTTAATACACCGCAACACCCGGTTTTTTACTTCGGTTTTTGTCAAATCCTCGTTAG
>JAVBQW010000116.1:0-11134 GCA_031548665.1 Thermoguttaceae bacterium | reverse complement strand
CTACACCCTACACCCTACACCCTACACCCTACACCCTACACCCTACACCCTACACCCTACACCCTACACCCTACACCCTACACCCTACACCCTACACCCTACACCCTACACCCGACACCCGACACCCTCCCCGGATGCGTCTTCAGTACGGTATTGCGATCAATTTGGCGTTTGTTACCTGTCTTTCGGCGTTCATGCTGGGAATCGGGCAGAACGACGCTGCGCTGCCGTTGCTGATGTTTTTCACGTCGTTGATCAGCCTTTACGTCACCGACTTCCGGCGTTGGATCCGGCTCGGCGACTGGACGGTCAACGCCATCGTTCTCGTGATCGTGTTTTTCACGTTGGGCGATATTCTTCGTAATCGTGGTGAGGATTTGGCCTTCTCGATCGCCCGGGTACTCGTTTTCGTCGAAATGGTACTCGTTTTCAGGGAAAAGGCGCCGAGATTCTGTTGGCAGATTCTCTTGATTTCGTTGTTGCAAGTCGTCGTCGCGACGGTCTTCCAACAAAGTCTGTTGTTCGGATTGTTGCTTCTTCTTTATGTATTCGCCGGACTTCTCGTGTTCCTGCTGATTTTTCTTGACAAGGAAAACCATTATTTTCGCAAGCATTCGTTTGTCAGCACGTTTTGGGAGGCGGTCCGCAGCGAAATCGCGGAGCGACAGGACAGTTGGAAACTGGCTCGAATTGCATTGATTACGCTCTTGACCGGGCCGCTCTCGCTGGTTTTTTCGTTTGAGAAGAGTTCCAAAGAAGAGGAAGTCTTCGAGGGTGGTAAGACGTTCGGGGAAAAGGTGCGTGCTCTTTTCGCGGTGTTTCCGGTGGAACCGATCGGAGATTCCGGACATTGGGAGACCGTTGCCGTTTCACCGACCTCTGCGGAGAGCAAACCTTGGTTCGATACGATTTGGAGCGACGCTTCAGCTCAGGAAACGCCGACGAAAACACCGATCGAGAACAGAATCGTTCCGATTCCCGCGGCACAACGACGGTTCCGTCGGCGGCGACAAAAAAAATTCGGTGCGATGAAAACTCGCTTTCCGCAACTCCATGAGCGGCCGGGGTTCTCTGCCGGAACGTTGCAGGCCAACGGTTTGGAAGGCGGAAAATGGGAGTTGTACGGCTTGCTGATCCAAGGATTGTTTTCGTCGATGATCTTTGCCGTTGTTTTGTTTTGCCTGATTCCACGAATCGGCAAAATCAGTTTTTACGAATTCGAATTCGTGTTCGGACATGATAATTGGCAGACGAACTTCATTCCGCCGGTCAACACCGTCGGATTCAGCGAGGAAGTTCGGCTCGGATCCTTGGGAACCGTGATCCCTTATTACCGTGAAGTCATGTCGATCCGGCCGACGAAGAATCGGGACAATCGAACGGCGGTTCCGTCAACGACGAATTCGGAGGTTCCGTATGGAGCCATGGAGGGAAACTGGCTGTATCTGCGTGGTGTTGCGCTCGACCATTACGAACACGGAATTTGGACCGCGAAACCGAACTACGTTCTTCCTAATCCCCGCCAGTCGTCCCTTCGTGAAATCGTCGAGGTGCCGAAGGAGGCTCCGGACGATGAGACCAAGTTTTTGCAGATTTCTCCCAACCTGTATCCCGGCAGCGTTGTCACGGCGGACCGTTTCAATTCGATGTTTTTCGAAGAGGAGACGGATCTCGTCAACCTCTCCCTGACCGTGCAACCGTTGAATTCGAAGGTTTTTTTCGCTCCTTGGCCGTTTTTTCGCATGGTTCATCGGGACCGTGAGCGTGATTCCTTTGCCGTTCGTTTTTTCAACGGACGCATGGAAGAGCTTGCGGCTCGCGGCGGCGAAGGAACAATGACGATTTATTCGACGGCGTTTCGAAATGGAGAGCAACTCGACATCACGCCTTGCGTCGAGAAAATTCTGGGCGAAAATCTGCTCCAGATTCCGGAAACCGGTCTTGAGTCGTTAACCACCCTGGCCAAACAATGGGATGACGAGTCCGGAATCGACAAAACGGATATTGTCAGTCGAGCTCGGTCGCTGGAACGACGATTTTTTACCGACGAACGATTTCGCTATCAACTCGGTGGAACGGTCCGAAGTTTTGGCGTGGATCCGTTGGAAGACTTCGTTCGAACCAATCCGGCCGGGCATTGCGAATACTTTTCCGGCGCCTTGGCGTTGATGCTCCGAAGCGTCGGCATTGAAAGCCGGGTGATCGTCGGTTTCAAGACCTTGGCCAAAGCGCCGGGGAAGGACGGGTATTGTGTCCGCCAATCCGACGCCCATACTTGGGTCGAAATTCATCTTCCGCGTGAAGCGGTGGTCGACCGACTCCGGGGGCCCTTCGGAGAATGGTGGGTACGCGGCGGTTGGTTGCGATTGGATCCGACGCCGGACGCTTCGGAACCGACGTTCTTGAACAATGTTTCGTTCAGCCTGACCGATCTGTCCCGATGGATCCAAAATCTTTGGGGCGAATACGTCTTGAACATGGACGCGGAAAAGCAATCGTCGAATATATACCAACCGCTGAGGCAGGCAGGCCGCTTCATGCTGGAGCGGGTGTTCAACACCGGTTTTTGGTTCAACGTGGTTTCAAACCTTCCAGGACTGTACGGTAAAATATTTGTCGAGGGAAAAACGGAACGTTGGTCCGTCTCCCATTGGATGTTGTTCGTCGTTCCGATTCTTCTTGCCGTGACGTTCCTTTGCTTGATCGTCCGTTATATCAGACCGCTTTGGTTTTGGTTTCATCAAGTTTCGGACAAAGAACGGCGGCGACGAATTACGATCGATTTTTACGTCCGGATGGAAAAAATTCTCGCCAAACACAGTCGGGAACGGCGGTTCGACGAAACACCGAAAGAATATGTTTCCCGAACGGCTTGGACGATGCAGACCCTGCCGGTCGTCGATGCTTTCTACCGGGTTCGTTACGGCGGCGCCGAACTGAGCGACAGCGAAATGCAATCCGTCCGCGTTTGTCTGGACGAACTGGAAAGAGAGTTGGAACACCCCAAAAATTAACCGGCAAATTTCAGAGCCCGACGCGTCAGCGAGGGAATGTGCTCCGTTTTTTTGCCAATGATTTCCTGGCGAAAGCCAAACCCGGCGAAATCATTGATAAAAGAACATTCGACAAATCGGACTTTTCGTACGATTCGATCGTTTTTCGACCGGTTCCTAAAAATCATGTTTTCATCGTTCAAATTCTTTACGGCGACCGTTGTATTGCTTTGCGGAACCGCTATCCCGCTTTTCAGTGCGGAGAAATCAATGAAAATCGCGACGTTCGCCGGCGGATGTTTTTGGTGCATGGTCAAACCGTTCGATCGGTACGAGGGTGTCGCAAAAGTCGTCGCCGGATACACCGGAGGCATGGTCCCGAATCCGACGTATCGGGAAGTCTGCGACGGCGGAACCGGACACGTCGAAGCGGTTCAAATCCATTTCGACGAAAAAAAGATTTCGTACGAACAGCTCCTGGCGATTTTTTGGCGGCAGATCGACCCGACGGACGACGGCGGACAGTTCGCCGACCGAGGTTCTTCTTATCGGACGGCGATTTTCTATCACGACGACAGACAGAAAGCCGCCGCGGAAAAATCCCGCGATTCGTTGCAAAACGAAAAACGATTTTCGCAACCGATCCGAACGGCGATTCTTCCGGCCAAGGAATTTTTTCCCGCCGAAGATGATCACCAGAATTATTACCGAAAAAACCCGACGCCGTACGCCCGATACTTCGCCGGTTCCGGCCGACAAACGTTCCTGGCGACGACTTGGAACGCTGAACGCCCGAATCCGGAAACGCTCAAAAATCGATTGACGAAACTCCAATTCGACGTCACGCAAAACGACAAAACGGAACCGGCGTTCAGGAACGATTTTTGGGACAACCACGCCGAAGGAATCTACGTCGACGTCGTCGACGGTCGTCCGCTGTTTTCATCGAAAGACAAATTCGATTCCGGTTGCGGTTGGCCGAGTTTTTCGAAACCGATCGATCGCATGGCCGTGGTCGAAAAGTCGGACCGCTCCTTGAACATGGAGCGAACGGAAATTCGAAGTTTTTCTGCCGACAGTCATCTCGGACACGTTTTTTCGGACGGTCCGAAAACGCTCGGCGGTCTGAGATACTGTATTAATTCGGCCTCGCTCCGCTTTGTTCCCAAGGAAAAGATGCGTGAAGCCGGATACGGCGACCTGCTGCGTCTCTTCGAAGAATGACGCGCTTCGCGGCTAAAACGCAAGCGGATCGTCAAGCGGGTACGCAACCTTCGATTTCGGCGAACCGTGTACAAAATTTTCCCGTGGAAACTTAAAAATATCGATTGAACGTCAAACGCATTTCGCCGTCGAATTGGCGATTGTTTCCGTCGCTGAGCGGAACGGAATATCCGATGCCGATGTTCGTTTTTTCGTTGAACTGAAATCTTGTTCCGAGCGTCAGGTCGAGAACCGTGTAGTTACCCCGGTCGCTGCCGATGTCGAACGAATAATTCTCCTGTTGGTACTGAACTCCGGCGGCACGGTCCAGCGATTGCGTCCAGTGCAGTTCGCTCATCAGGTTCATGCCGCGTTTCAACTCTCCATGCGGATTGAATTTCCGGAACAGCCAGTATCCCATCGACAAGGATGTGTACGCATAGGTCCGTTCATACACTCTTCCGGCGTAAAGCATTCGCTGTCCGTCCGTGTCCGACAAGTCGCCGACATAGGTCGGATCGCCCTTGGTTGAGCCGTCAACTTGAAAATACGCCTGGAAAAAGACCCGTTCGTTCGGAACATAGAGAAGTCCGACGTAAGGCATCACGTGAACCGTTTCGTGGTTGGAGCGAATCACCTCCCGACCCGTCGCGGAGTCGAACAGATGCGTATCCTGAGCAAACGGCAACGAGACGCCGAGTCCTACCGTCATCGCCCAACGTTCTTTTTTGAAAACGAGATATTTCAAGATCGCCGTCGCGTCGCCCCAACGAAGGACGTTCAGTTGGTTCTCGTTGTTCGTGTACAACGTGTTGTCGATCGTCGCCGCGAAAGGAAAACGCATCTCAAGCGAAAACTTTTTCTTGAAGAACGTTTTTTCGAATCCCGGCGTGAAACGGTTGACCGGCATGTCGCGGTAGGAAAGCGGAACGTTATGGAAATAACTGTAGTCGAAAATAAAACGATCCGTCGGAACCGGCGTCATGTTTTCCGTAATTTTTTGACGTCCCAATCCGTAGATTCCGCCCGGCTGGAGCGGAATCTGGTATTCGGCGGCGTAATTGTACACGATCTGTCCGGCTTTGAAATTTGAAGCGTGCGAATATGCTCCCGATCCGGGATACTCGAACGTTACATAGGAATTGTCGGCGTCCAACGTCAACTGCGCCGGATCGATGCCGTTCGAAGCGACATATTCCTCCAACCCGGGCGACACGCTGACGTCGAATCCGCTGCCGCCGCGTCCCAGATAGGCGACAACGTCCGCCGCCAATCCGGACGGCAGGTTCGTGAGCTGTAAGGTATGAGTCCCCGGTGTGAACGCGCTGTCCGATTGCGACAGGCCGACGGCCGGCCCCCGATTCAGCGACGACAACAGGGCCGTGAATTCTCCCGAGGCCACGGCGTTCGAAGCGATGAACATTCCGCTGTTGAACGTAAAGGTTTCCATGACGAAATACGTGTCGGTGGAACCGGGAATACTCCCCAAGGCGTCGCCGAATGTTTCCAATCCCGTCAGGTTCATCGCCAGCAAACCTTGGCGGTCGCCCTGCGTTCGATTCCGATTCTGCTGTGTGGCTCGGGAACGGCGAAGTTGTTCGGCCAACTCGCGAGCCCGAGCCGAGGAATCGCCGGTCGTTGTCGAGGTCGTCGGCGCGGCGGGAGCCGGCGGCGTAGACGTCGTTTGTTGAGCGAACACATCGCCCCCGGCGAAATACAGGACCAGAGCGACCGTGGCGAAGAAAAGGAATTGCTTTTTCATGGATCGTATTCTCGTGACGTCCGTCTTTGTTCGTGTTTCCGTGACCACAGGTCACGGCTCGTCAATAATCTTGTCAAAAAAGGTTTATGCTTCGTGGACGGTAGCCGACCAACGGGAGGCGACGGGGCCGAAGGCAGCCGCCCGCCCCGGCACGGCTCACCACCAATATTGGAAGCCGAGTTCTCCCGTATGCGCCAACGAACGGTTGCCGCGATCGAGATCGTAGTTGCCGTAAATCAAACTCCGTTTGGCGTTGGTCAGGAAATATCGTCCGCCGACGCCGACGTTGAACTGGTCGCGTCCCAAATCGACGCCGTAGTACGTCATCGGACTGTCGACCGTCGACGCCGCGAAGACGCTACGAATCGACGGCAGGCTGCCGCCGCCGATTTGGCGACCGTATTGCAAGCGGGTGTCGAGCCGAACGCGATCGTTCATTCTCCATTGCGAATTGAGTCCGAATCGCATGACGGTCTGGCTCAGCTCGCTCCGTGCGAAGGCTTGACGGAATGCGGACTTCGATTCCTCGAAAGCGTCGGTCCGAGCCGTCTGGATGTCGATCGCCCAAGTCGGCAGGAACGTGAATTCCCGATTCAAAGCGATGCGACGGACCAACTCTGTCGTAACGTACCAGGAATCGCCGTCGTATTTCGACCGGGCCGAACCATCGAGTGTAAGGCGATTCCCGTCGTAGGTCTGGTTGCCGAATCCCAGGAAGACGTTCGCTTCCCAATCGGTGCTGAATCGTTTCTTGGCGAACACGCCGACCGTGTAGTCGTCGGTCTCGATCCGGCTGCCTTCCTGATAGATTCGCGGGTTGCCGTAATCGAACAGGACGCCCATGTAGAACGATTGGGAGATCCGTTTGTCGATCCCCAGGTTCATGCCGGTCCGCGACGCTCCGTAGGAAGCGGCTTGCGAGTCGCTTTCCTGACGTCGGTCGCTTTGGTAAGCGGCGAACCAGAAACCGTTCGTCGAACAGCAGCAACGTCGGTGTCGCGGATCAATCGTCCTGTCGTCGCCGACCGCTTCGAAGAAATGTCGCGAAACGGCTCGGTAAGGATTCGACAGCGCCAAGGTTTTCGCGTCGGCGTGGATCACGCCGTTGGCGAGAACCTTGAAGACGGCGTTGAGTTCCGCGTCGTCCATTGACATGAGGGCGAGTTCGAATTCCTCCCATTCCCAGACGTTGAACGTTGCTTCGAGATACTTCGCGACTTCGGACGAGTTGCGTTGGAATCCGTTTTCGGAGGCATATTTCGAGAGCAGTGTCGCCGTGTACTGAATGTTCATCGACGTGCCGTCGTCGCTGGTCAAGGCCCGACGATTCAGGAGTCCCCGACTGAAGTCGAAAAGCGTTCCGAGCCGCTTGGCGTCGAGTCCGCCGTCGGTCGCGACGATCATGTTGTTGAACTGCGGCGAACGATGAGTTGTCGGCGTCGGTTCATCCGTCAGGGTCACGGAGCCGTCGAGAGTTACCGTCCGGCCTTTGATCAAGTCGTCGCCGACGGCGATGTTCAGCGACGCGTTTTCGGCCAAAATGATGTCGCCTTCGGCATGGAACGCTTTTCGATCGGTCAACGTAACATTCGCTTCGTTCAGGATTTCGATATTGCCTTCGAAGAAAACGTTGTTTTCGAAACCGATCTTGCCGCCGCCGACGATCAAGTCGCCGCCGACGTCGCTCGTCAAGGTTCCGTAATCGAATTTGCTGCGGATGCCGAAAAGATCGCCGCCGGTGAAGGTATAGTCTCCATCCGAAATCATCATGCCGGAAACGGTTCGACCACCGATTGAGCCGTCGGCGGCTCCGAGCGTGATTTTGCCCTGTTTGCCGGTCGCATCGAAAACGAGATAGTCGGTATGGTTGAACGTTTCATCGTTTCCGAAGTCGTCCTGCCAGTTGCCGGTCGACGACGTGCCGAGGAACATGTCGGCGACCGATGTCCAAGTCAGACGACGTCGCATGTTGTCGTTCATCGTGGTTTCGACCTTCAGGAAATTCCCGTCTTTGAACAGTCGGGCGGTCTGACGACTCCCGACGTTTTCGCCCCCGAATTCCAACGAGAATCGACGTTCGTCGATATCCGACGCGTTTGTCGTCTTCAGGACGGAGAACACGCCTTCGCTCCAGGAATTCACGTCGACGGCATTTCGATTCAATCCGTACGACAAATTCCCCCGGACGTCGACCAAATCGGAAACGTTATTCCGCTTCAACTCCACGGCGACGCGGCCGCCGTTCAACTCGACGTCTCCCTCCAGCGACAAGGTTCCGGCCTGCTTGTCGCTGCCGATGATCGACGACGACGTGGTCAGGTCGGCCCTGTCGGGACTCAACGAACCGCGAATGTTAAAATTTGTCGCGATAAACATGCCGCCGCCGGCCAGGGTTCCCGGCGTGTCGACGTTGACGATGCTGTCGGGACCGACGTCGAAGGAAACCGCTTCGACGACCCGCAGGCGTCCTTTTTGCACGGAAACGCTGTTGATCGACGCTTCCTCTTCTTCGTCCGCTGCGGCGGCCGCAAACAGGGCGAACGGAGTCGGAGCCGGAGCAGCGGCCGCGTTCAAGGTACTGTCCTTGGTAAATTGGACGTTGGAGTCGGTATCAACGACGAATTGATTGCCCAAGGAGCCTTTTTTCGCACGAATCTGTCCGATGAGGAGGTTTCCCAACGAGCCTTTTCCGAGTGCATTGATTTTGTTGCGTAAACCTCCGAACACGATATCGCCGGAGCCTTCGCCGTCGACGTTGTCCGTAATCTCGATTCCCCCCGTCGTCGTATCCAAGGAAATCTCGGAAGAATTTTCAGCGTAGATTCCGCCGCCGTCGCTGTCGGTCTGGTTGTCCTGGATTCGCGTGTTTCCGACGATGTTGAGTGTGGAACGCTGCAAATTGAATGCGCCTCCGTTGGCTTCTTTGACGCGGACTCCCTTGATGGCGATTTCGTTGTCTTCGTCGCTGTCGATGTTGAGTGAGCTACCGGCCATGATGACGGCTCGATGCTTCATTTCGACCTTGTTCTTGACGATCAGGAAAACCTTATTGACAATCGTCGATTGTCCAGCGGAATTCGAGTCGTTGTCGGTGTCCTGTACATAGCTTCCCAATGCCTCACCGTGCGCGACTTCGATGATGGCGTCTTCCAAATAGTTGCCGTTCTCGGCATGAACCGAAACGGCGAGGTTGACGTGTGTACCTGCCAACGCGGCGTATTTTCCATTGAATCGCTGACCGACCAGCTCGGGATTCGCAACGATGACGATTCCCGATTCCGTGTCTTCTTTCGAGGTTCCATGGAAGAAATAGGAGCGTCCCGCTGAGGTGATCAACCCGGCAACCTGCCTTTTCCCGTGAACCGTAACGTTTTCCTCACCTTTACCGTTGTAGTGAACGATGACGTCGTCCGGGAAAGACTGTTCGGTCAAGTCGCCCAGCGGTCCGCCGGTCTTATTGTCCCATTCGTAGAACTCGTCGACCGGCTTACTCGAAATGTTCAACACAAGGCTGTTGCCGTTGAGTTCGAGAAGGTTCGGGTCGGTCAGGGCTTGTCCGAGATATTCGACCGAAAATTGTCCGGCGATCGGAGCGATCGAACCCGCGTTCAAAATGCTGAAGCTCCCTTCCGTGAGCGAGCTGATCGAAATAATGTTCGTATTCGTTCCAAACGTTACGGCGTCGACAACCTCGATTTTGCCGGAGACGTTACCTTCCGCCGTATCGATCAAGAGCGTTGCGCCGTCGAGAACCAACGAGCCGAGTCGGAACACCTTATCAACGGAGACGGTTCCGGACAAATGCGCGTTGCCGGTGATTTCCGAATCGTTTCCGGCGATCAGGGTGCCGCCGAGTTGGACGTAATTGCCGTTCCAGCGGCGCCCGGAGACCAAACCGACTTCGCCCCGCTGCTGGAGGAAATCGCCGGACATGTTCGCGGCATCAAGCGTCAGTCGACCGGTTCCCGCCTGGGTGACGGTCCCGGTTCCCAAGATGTCGCCGCGCTGAGTGTACGCGGTGTTTCGATCGAAGACCAACAAACCGCTGTTGGAGATCGTCATGGTATCCGCAAAAGAGCCGCCGTCGCCGAGCGTCACGTTGCCGTCGGTGATTTTCATGCCGTTGACGAAATCAATCGCGTTTTCAAATCTTGCGGAACCACCGGAAACGAGCAGTTGTCCCGTCACGGTTTGTCCGGTCGACGTCGGGAGGACGCCGCGAATTCCGTTACCGGAGAACGTGTAGTCGCCGCCGGAAATTTCCATGCCGGAAACCTGGACGCCGTTTTCCGAATCGATCGTAACGTTATTCGTCAAGCCGCTTGCGTCGAACTTGACGAAATCGTTCGGGTTGAAAAGTTCGCCGTTCGCCCAATTGCCGAGCGACGTCGTATTCCAGTTTCCGTTCGACGCTCCAGTCCAGGAAAGATCGTGATTTTCGCCCGTCGCCGCTGTCAGGATCAGCGAGTTCGCGACGACCGAGAGCGTCGCCGACTGGCGGGAACCGAAGGAATTCGTATCGACGACGAATTTCGAAACATCAAGTCCGGAACTGGCCGTGATCAGCGTAAAGCTTCCCGTCTGCCAGGTCGACAGTTTGATTGTCGATGGAGAAACAAGGGTTGCCGCACCGGACGAAACGATATTATCCGAAACGTTTCCTGAGAACAGGTCGACGAGCAAGGTCGATGCTTTCAACATCAACGAGCCGACGTTGAGAGTTCCGCCGAGATCGACGGTTCCGGCGAAGGCCGCCGCTCCGGAAATCGTCGCTCCGGTCCCGGAAAAGAAGGTTCCGGCCGTATTCTGTTGCGAATAATCGCCGGTCCAGGTTCGGCCGGTCGCCAATTCGACGTCGCCGCCGGACTGCGTGAACGAACCGCTCATCGAGGCGGCGTCGAGCGTCAGTTTGGCGGCGCCTGTTTTCGTAACAAAACCGCTTCCCGACAGGTTGTTCGAGAGCGTGAACGCCGTCGCGGTCCGGTCGAAGGTCAACGAGCCGGCGTTCGCGAGCGTCGTGCCGGTTCCGAACGAAGCGGCGTCGCCGATGGTCGCGATTCCCGTAACGCCGACGCTCAGGCCGCCGTTCGACGTCACGGAATCATTGAACCTCGTCGTGCCGCCGGTCAATTCGATTCCGTTCTCGAAATCGACGCCGTTGTTGAACGTCGCGGAG
>JAVBQW010000187.1:0-15140 GCA_031548665.1 Thermoguttaceae bacterium | reverse complement strand
AGGGCTTCAACAACAAAGTGAAATTGAACATGAGAAAAGGCTATGGTTTTCGGACCTTCGAAGGACTGCAAACCGTTTTATATCACACACTTGGAAAGCTCCCCGAACCCGAATTCGCCCATAGATTCTGGTGAGGAAGCCCGTTTTTCTACTGAAAAGGGACGCCATGGAATAATATGAAATCACGCACTTTAAGGAGTGCCGAACAAATCAATTTCTGAAATATATCCATTCAAAAGACTTTTCGCATCGCTAACAAAATCCGGTACACTTTGATCGGTTGCCATAAAAAGTTACTTTCCCAATTGTTCGACTTGTTTATATTGAGTCGATTTCCCGCCATAAATCCGGTCAGTAAATGATAGTGTTGTCGGCACCCATTGTTCAAAATCTTGGAGGGACTTGATATCAGCAAGCGCTTCGATTCTCATCTGAAGCCCTTTAATCGCCAGATCTTTGTCGACTTTCATTTGTTTCTCCTTTTCAAAAAAGTAAGAGTGAAAACATAACGAGTTGCATCGCTAATCTCTGATTATGTACGCTATTGCCCGTATCTTCCGCTCGGCCAAACGGTTATCTGTCTTTCTTCTTTTTACGTGTCGTTTTTTTGACGGGTTTTCCCAAGAGTCGTCCGGCGAACTCCGCCTCAATCTGTTCGATGGACGGCAATGCCGAGCGGAACGGTTCGGGAAGCGTGCGGGTCAGTTCATATTCCGACACGCCGATCGGCTGTTCGAGCCTGCAAAGGGCGAACTCGGCGGTTGGGTCTCGACACCGGGCAAGAAGGAAATGCCGGGTCCGCAGACGACGTGGATCGGTCTGCAACGGGTTCAAGACTTTGCCCGAGCGTGGAAAATCTTCGGCCCCGACACCCAAAATCGCCAAAAAGATGTGTAGAACGATAAGGCAACCCGCACGGGCACCAGGTGGAAAGGGCGTGCAAGAATTTGATCGGAGCGAGGTTAAAACAGACGGGAGCGAGGTGGTGCGAGTCACGAATCGACCGAATGGGCGTGATCTGCTCCCTGTTCTACGGCGACTAATGGGACCTCTATTGGAAATCCGCCCACTGAACGCCTACAAAACTTACGCGCACCCAGCGGAGATGCTTCCCAGATTAATCTCTTGACAAAGGCTCACCGTTCCTCTAGAAATACATTAGTGGTAGATATTGCGTGATTGCTTCCCCAACTGAGCGAAATAGTGAAAGGAACGTCATGGATACCGAATTTAGTCATTTGTCCTTGGTTTTGAGAGTTCTCACCGAATGTATTCGGCGGGATATTTCAATGCGGTCGCTTTTCGCCACCGCTTCTTTGAAAACAAGCTTTTTACGCGCTTGGTGGTTCAGCGTCCTGTTAGCTTGGATCATGTCCTTTTCCTAACTGATTGTTCTCGACTTCGAAGACAACATCTAACCGACAATCATCTTGTCGGATCTCATAGGCGGTGTTAGGAAAAACTACGATTTCGGATACGGAATGTTTTGTCATTATTTGTACTGCGCAACTTGTCGCTAAACGCCAAGATTTCAATGATTAACCACAGAGAACACAGAGTTCACAGAGAGGACAACAAGACCGTACGCAAAATAAACAAGCTGGGAGATCGCGAAATTCAAGGATTTCTCTGTGTCCTCTGTGGTTAAAAAATATCTTGCGCAGTCCAATTATGACACGGGAGGAAATATATGAAAAAGAATCATCTTTCAGGATTTACTCTTGTCGAATTGTTGGTCGTGATCAGCATCATCGGCATGCTTGCCGGGCTCCTGTTGCCTGCCGTCAATGCCGCACGGGAAGCCGGACGCAGAACGGTCTGTATCAGTAATCAAAGTCAAATCGTTCTCGCTTTGATAAGCTATGATGCGAATCGCCATAGCCTTCCTCCGATTCGAAAAATCCTTTACGAGGAGGAAGTCGGACCGCCTCCGGGGAGTATCGGCGAGCTTGAACCGGTTTTCGATCATCACATCGCCGGCTGGGTCGGTCTCTTGCTTCCTTATGTCGAGCAGAACACGGCATGGGATCGTTTGTCCGGCGGTCGTGTGAAATCGGGTACACCGGATGAGGTCGTGTTCGATTTGACCTTGCCGACCTTTAAATGTAAAAGTTCCGGCATTGATTCAAACAGCGTGGAAGTTTCCTATGTGGTCAACGGCGGCTATCAAAACGCCTTCGGCCCCTCCAGGTCGGTTCCCGTCGACACGACGGTTTGGAACAAAATCATCGAGAAGGACGTCCCCTTTGATCCGGGAAAAAAGCAAGACGGTCCGTTTTTCGATCACCTTGCCGCCGTAACGGTGGGAGGTCCGCTCGATCAGCCGACGGAAGCGACAAAGTGCGCCATGGTCGTTTCCATCGAATATATCTCCATGCACGACGGTACGGGGATGACGCTCCTTCTTTCGGAAAATCTGGATGCGGGAAAATGGATCGACAGGTACAGAGACAACGGATCCCATGAAATCCCGATCGTTCGCGGCGAATCTTCGACGGCTTTTTGCTATCCCATCAATATCGATCCCGATTTGACCAAAGCGGGATGGGTCGTGGCGGCCGATGGACCGCTCGCCGACTATGGAATGACCGCGACCGACGACGCTATGTGTAGCTGGAGAGGGTATGATGACGCTCCCTTTCAATCTTCCGGCGGTAGTGATCTGAATACCCCGTTATTCATCAATGTCGGCCGTAACGTTTCCGACAGTACCGATACCTATCGGACATCGCGTCCTTCGTCAAATCATCCGGGGGTGGTCGTCGTCGGTTTCGCCGACCGACAAATTCGTACTTTAAACGAATCCGTCGACAGGATCGTGTTCGTTCGTCTGTGTCAAACAAGTTGCGGAGTCGTGATTAATCCCCAAAATTTTGACTGAGAATATTCATTCCGCAAACACCGTTTGACGTCGCCACCGAGACTGGCTCGCTATGACCGGCGTCAACGCCGTAGCGACATTGGGAATATCACCCCCTATCGTCCTGCACCACTTCGGTCCCCACTGCCATCTTTAGCGTCCCGCTAAAGATGCTGACCAACTCCGCAAAGCCCGTGTTTTACGGACTTTCGTCAATACCCCCGGCTGGATTCGGACCAGCCGGCCTACCGGGTACGGTTTAGGAACTTCTGCTACCGTGGCCGGCGAATCAGGCACAACTCTTTACAGAATATGGAGTTATGGCAAGAAAGCCAGCATCTTTCAAGAAGGGGAATCGTGGAAAATCGTCTACTCCCAGATGGCACCAGTTGCGCCCCACTAACTTTTTTTGAGGGCCTGTTTTCGTTGCGCAGCAAGAAGTCTTGGTCTGACAATGGTTTTCGTCAAAAACCTGCCGTCCGTTCCCTCGGTCTTTTGCGTCTCGATTCTTGCCGTCAGGACGCCCTAGTTTGCGCCGTGTTGCAGCGTCGGGCAGAGGTTGGCCTTTGTCCCGAACCGGCCAACGGTCGCCCACGTTGGCCGGATTTTTACCCTTGACGATCTACTCCAACGCCTTTGCAAACTCGTCCAATGACTTGCACGTTGCGGCATGGGCTGCCCAAGAGTCGAGCGCCGTCACGTCCGTCATTTGACGGATCGAATCTTCGACTTGTTGCGGAACCTTTGTGAACCGGGCCTTCAAAACGGTCAATACCGTTTCCGCTTTGCCCTTCGCTTCGCGTTCCGAGGCCCATTTTTCCAGCATTGTCGACATGGTTTCGTCCTCCACAATATTCTTAATCGTATCGAACAAGACTTCGTAATTTCTTTCCAAATGTTTCGCGCTGCTCACCAAATACAACCAAACGAGCCGGATCAATTACCGCATTTCCGGGTCGTCCGAGTACGGCTTCAGGTCCATCCCAAGATTTTCAGACTCAGCCGATCATGGCCCGCAACGACCTCCAAGCTGAAATCGCCCGCTTGAAAGCGGAGAATGAATGCTTGCTGGCACTCTTGGAAAAACATGGGATCGCATGGGACAGCGCCAAGCCGGCGGATCGCGATGTTCCGTTACCGTCTCCGACTTTACAGCGAGTTGCGCTGAATGCCGAACAAAAGATCGCCCTTTTTTCTTCCCGAATGGCTGGAGCGATTGACGACATTTCTCGATGTTTCCAAAAGCGATCTGGGAATCGTCGGAGGTGGCAAGACCAAGCCGACTGGCATAATCGACGTGGCCGTGATGTAATCGTTGTCCCGCAAGGAAAATCTGCCGGAGTTGTTGAGTCGATACGGTCATGTGATCGTCGATGAATGTCCCCATCTTTCCGCGTTTTCCTTCGAATCGGTCTAGAAGCAGTGCCGTGCGAAATACGTTACGGAAATGACGGCAACGCCGATGCGCCGCGACGGACACCATCCGATCATTTTCATGCAATGCGGACCGATCCGGCATATTGCGAAGCGACCGGAGAACGCCCCGACCGATTTGACGGTCATTCCGCGCTGGCTTCCCGCCCCCGAGATTTCGATGGACGAGTCGGTTCAAGGGCTTTTCAAGCGATTGACGCTCGACGAATACCGAAACGGAAGCGGGTCGTTACAGAGGAGCGGAAGCTCCGAATGCCTCGATGGCAGATCGTTCCAGCGGATGATCGACATATTCTCCGTGCCATCGACATTGTCGTATCGATAAACAATGTCCGGTTTCCGCTTGATTCCTGCTCCGAATGCCGATACGGAAACGGCTTTTTCGAATGTCGAATGAACGGTCTTGCCGTAAGCCGATTTTTTCACGGCATTCGATTTGCTCTCTTGTTTTTCAATCTCCAACGCTTCCATGATTTTCTCGTAACTGCAATTGTGCGAATGACGGGTGAACATCACTTGTCCGTTGTTGCCCGGCGTGAAGGCGAGGTTCAGGTCCTTGCCGTCATGCGCGGGACATTGTGAGCGGTAAACGCCTCCGCTCTGTTTGACGGCATAACCACGGGTTTCCAGCCTCGCGACCGTCTCGTCGATTGTCAGATTTTGCATAAAATGGATTCTTCAAAATAATGTGGAGGCGATCCGGAAGACCGGCTGTAGATTTGTTTCCACCATGGCGCATCGGCGACGGATTCGGACAAGGCGAGGCTTTCGTGAAAATCGTGTACGGGGGTGATCATGATTGGTTCCCCCATCGGCTCCAGCCTTGCCGTTCGTTTCGTGCGAAGAGTTCGATCTTCGGCAACTGCGGATACATTTTCTCGATAATATCGTACACGACTTCCGGCTTGCGGCTGTGTTCCTCACGCGGCGAACGGATCACCGACGAAGGCCGGGCCTCCGCCGCCGGAGCGGGAATCTTTCCTCTGGTCGCGACAAGCAATAGTTCTAACCGCCACCGTCGCCCCGTGTCGCCCGGCGTGGATGGCTTGGGACAAAACCCGACATCCCGCGCCGGACGCGACACAGGGCGAGTCCGGGCGTTTTTTGGGAGATGGAGCGAAAAATGAGGAAATCTGGTACAATTTCATACTGCCGTCCGACACCGAAATTCGTCCCGGCGGGAAGACGGAGGGGATCGGAAGCTGACTTAACCGCTTTCGGGTAAAGAATTTGCCCGCCGCCGGGCGGGAGACATTCGCACGGTTTCGGCAGCGGATAATGGACGAGAAGGAAAAAAAACACAAATTACGATAACGACGTGGCCAATCCACAGAACGATTCATTTTGTAACTTTAACGATTGCGGCAACTTGGCCGATTATATGTTATGCGATGACAAAATTTTCTGTTGAACGTGCAAAGAGAACTGATTATTCATTTCATTTCGATTGCCCCCTCCACGAATGTCGATAAAAAGGTGGTATTTCATTTGATCGGAAGTATCCGGCACATCCGGCGCTTTGGGAATGCTGTGTCAGTTTTGCCTCCTCTTTTTTCGACGAAACCCATGCGACGTATACTTTTTCTCGTTTTAGCCGTTTCGTTCTTTACGGGTCAAACGAGCTTTTCAGAGGTTCACTGGACCGTTGCGGATAACATTCAGGACGTAATCACGGACCATTCGACCTTGATTGACGGGGTTTACCATCTCAACAAGGATGTCTATTCGGCGACCGATACAGCGGCGGCGTCCACCGGAGCCCGCTGGACGACGAACAATCCGTTTACCGGTAATCTGGCTGTCGGAAACTCCAGATTGAACGTCGAAGGATCGACAGCGTTCAACTTCGGCTTGATGGTTGACGGTGCGTTTTCCCTGTCGGATGCGGGTGCTCTGAACACTGCGGGGATGAATGGCGGAACCGGACTCGGCGTCAACGGCGACTTCACCGCGACCGATGCAACGATTATGGCATTGGGATACGGCGCTTACAGAAGCCTTTCCGGCGATTCCTTCGGACGCGGCATCTCGCTCCGGGACGGCGACTTCCGGATGACCGGCGGAACGCTGGACGTCATCGGATCGAATTTCGGTGAAGGAATCACGCTGGAAAAGGGAAGCTTTTTCCAAACCGATGTGGGCGTCACGGCTCGAAGTCTCGCGAACGGTGTCGGAAACACCGGCCAGGGGATCACGCTGAAAAGCGGCGACTACACGATGGTCGGCGGATCGTTGGGAACCTTCGCCGAACTCGGCGACACCGCGCTCATTCTCAACGGAGGCAGTTTCACGGCGACCGACGCAACGATTTTGACGTTTGGAGACGGATTCGATGATTTCGGCGGACCGGACGAAAGTTTCAGTGCGGGAATCTGGCTCGAGAAAGGCTCGTTTCAAATGAACGGCGGAACCATGGAAGCCCGGGGAACCGATTACGGTGAGGGGATCACGCTGGATAACGGAAATTTCGTACAAAACGGCGGAATCGTCCAAACGAACGGACTCTTGGGACTGGTTGGGAAAGCCGGTCAGGGTGTTTACCTGAAAAACGGGAATTACGAAATCATGAACGGTACGCTCAACGCTTATGCCGAGTACGCCGGAGCCGGGGTGATGATCAATGTCGGTAATTTCATTGCCGACAATGCGACGATAACGGCTTGGGGCGATGGGTATAACGATTTGGGCACGCCGGATGAAGATTACAGCCAAAGTATTTTCCTTGAGAACGGCGACTTCCGGATGACCGGCGGAACGCTGGACGCCCAAGGCTCAGATTACGGCGAGGGAATCACGCTGAAAAACGGAAATTTCATCCAAAACGGCGGGCACGTTACCACAACGGGAACCATGGGAAAACTCGGCTTGTACGGGCAGGGAATTATCGTCGAAAACGGCAATTACGAATTGACCGACGGCGTCTTGGACGCCCGAAGCAGCGGCAACGGTTTGGGACTCGAAATCAATAACGGTAATTTCGTCGTCAACAACGGCACGGTGAGCGCGGAAGTTCGAAATAATTGGGGAGAAAGCCTCGCGATTTACGTCGACAAACATTTCGACATGCGAAGCGGAACCCTGCTGTTGATGCCCGGCGATGGAACCGGTTACGCCGTTTTTGCGGAGACGGCCTCGTTCGGCCCAGACTCCGTTCTTCGCCTCGACATGAACAACGACGGAACGCTCGGACATCTGAGAACGTATCTCGACACGGAAATCAGCGACGGAGCGAAACTCGAACTCGGGATGTTCGATTCCGTGACGCTGGCGAAAAATCGAAAAGTCGGCGGCGTCTTCCTGAGGAGCAACGTCAGCGGCATCACGGGAACGTTTGACGCTCCCGAAAGCACGCTGACTCTGAACGTCGTCGCGGAAAAGATACAAGCCGACCGGCAATACCGGTTGACCGTCGAACGAACGGCTTACGCTTCCGACTTTTTGGACGGAAATAATCGCTCCGTCGTCGAATCGATGGAACGAAATTTGCCGGCCGTGATCGATTCCCCGAACGCCCGACCACTGGTCGACATCTACAACACGATGGATCGGGCCGAAACCGTTTCGGAAATCGCCGACGCCGCTCGGGGACTCACGCCGTGGCAGGCGACGATGTTCGCCGGAATGCTCGTCAATACGACCGATTCGGATCAATTCGATCTGAGCCGGAATCTCGACGCCTTACGACGGCAACGAACGACGGGTTGCGATCCCTGCACGGCGCTCGACGGTTGCGGTACGAAAAATCCGTGGGAAACCTGGTTTTCCGGTCACGGAAATTTCGCCCGGTACGATGCCGTGTCGAATTCCTATTCCGACCTTGTTCTCAACGCGTGGGGACTGCGGGTCGGCTTGGGACGCAAAGTCAACGGCTTCGGCCGCAACACGGTCTTCGGAGCCGCGTTCGATTACACGCACGGAAACATCGGCGGAGACCGAACCGACAGCGAGTTCGATTCGTACGGTTTCCTCGCGGCGATCCGAACCGATTTACGCCGAAAACTTTGGGGCGAACTGGTCGCCGGATATTCCTACGCCCGATTCGATCAGGGGCGGTACGACTCTTTGAATACCCGACACGATTCGAACATCGACGACCATCTCTTCCGACTTGGACTGTCGTTGGGCCGAGATTTTCATCGCGGCAGCCGTCGCCTGACGCCGATCGCCGGACTCGATTACACATTGGTCCACCAAAAAGGTTATACGGAAAGCAATCCGAACGGACTCGGTTTGAACGTCGGCGGCGACGACCTGAATTCGTTACGATTCCGATTGGGAGGCGAAGTCGAATGGCGTCGCGGTGCGTTGAGCCTGGCCGCTCACGGATTCTACCGTTACGAATTCCTCGACCGTTACGCTTCGCTTGATACGTGGTTCAGCGACGCACTGGAAGTTCGGTTCGCTTCTTGCGGTCAGAATATCAGTCGAAGCAGCGGCGTACTCGGCGGTCGGCTCGATTGGACGCTGTCGAAACGAACGACTGTCGGCGTTTCGTACGATTTCACGGTCGGCGACCGTTACGACGAACATTGGGTCAATCTCGGTCTGCGACGGACGTGGTAGAATGAGGCTTGATTGGGTAAACGCCGAACCTTCGATCCGATGTTGTCGAAACGGGTGCGTTTGGATGGCGTGTCCCAAAGGGATGTCATCACCGGCGTTTTCGTAACAGCAGGACCAATCCCGCCAAGCCCGTCCCGACGATCAACATTGATGCGGGTTTCGGTACGCCGACTCCCGTAAGGCTTTCGCCAGAAAATAAACCGCCGATATTTGAGTGAAAGGGTGAGAGGGTGAAAGAGTGGAGGAGAAAATGTAAGAGTCGCTTCATCAACGGGTTGCGTCTTCCCCACTCTCTCACTCTCTCACTCTTTCACCCTCTCACCTCTCCGTTTTCGGTATGAAACTTTCTGGCGACAGCCTAAAATGTTGGTCGTCGAAAGCGTAATATTCATGAAGCCGGCCCCGCCTTGAAGGCTGACGGAATCACCGAACACCTACCCGGAGATGTGTCCGCCCAGAATGTCGAAATACTCGTCCCAAGCAAGGATGCTCGCGTTGATGTTCGCCGCCGATGCGCCGACTTGGGCGACATTCGTGTTGATCAAAAGGTTCCGTTGTCCGGCGGCGTTGACAAATCATTATTTTTCGATCATTCGAACACGGATATTGCGGAGCAGAAATTCGTCACCGTGATCTTGAAACAGGATCGGACCGGTATTTTTCGTGCCGAAACCGTCGATGAAACGATATTTGGATTTACCGATCAAATCGAGCACGGCCTTGCTTCCCAGCTCATATTCCAGCACCTTGACGCCGTTGAGCCAGTGCTCGACATGGTTTCCCGAAACGAGAAGTCGTGATTCGTTAAACTCATCGATGGGTTTCAGCTCGGCATTTTTCGGAGCGATAATCTGGTAAAACGCCGCTGTTCGCCGCATGGGACCGTTTTTCGCATCGGGGTGATTGGCGTCGTCGAGCATCTGATATTCTGGGCCGACAAGCGTGGTTCCGTCGTCGCCGCCGAACAATTCCTGTCCTTTGGCAAAATGTTCACGCTTTCGAACCATGTATTTCACGCCGCTGTTCCCTTTCTTCGCCAACTTCCATTCCCAACGCAACTCGAAATCGTCGAACACTTTTTTCGTAACGAGATCGCCCCCTCCGCCGTTGGGACGTCCGTTCGACTTTTCGCATTTCAAACAATCCCCGTCGATCGACCATCCTTTGGGGGGGAACTCATCGCTGTTCCATCCACGAAAAGCGTCGGTCGACGAGCCGTCGAAAAGAACGGTCCATCGTTCCTTGGCGTCGTTCGAAGCTTTGCCGCGAATCGACGTCAACGTACGCTCGATCGTCCGAATCATTCTCGGCATGTTGAACTTTCCTCCATCGGCGTCGCCGTCGTACCATCGAAGGAAAATGCCGTGTTGCGTTTGAAGGAGCGCATCGGCCGCTTTTTTCATCTCATCGAGCGACGTAACGAGAAGTTCGATCGCCCGGTCCCGATCGGCCTTGCTTTTGTAAGCACGAACATAATACAGCAACGAACGGCTCAGGTGATCCATGAATCTTGCGTACCCTCGAAGGTTGTCGTTGAAAAACGGGCGGTTCTCTTCCGGCAAACGCAGGAATGTTTCCTCGCAACGGTCCGCGACCGATTTGAATTTCGCGGCGGACTTTTCCATGCCGCTTTGGATCGCGTCGACGACGTCGTCGGCGGCGTTGTCCTCCGGGGAAATCCTGAACGTACGTCCCGGCGTCCGCTCCGTGGCGATATCCTTCAGGGGATCTGGAACGGGATCGGAAAACGTCCGTTCGAGCATTCCGACGGCGCGTGCATATCTTAAATCCTGGAACAGAAACTGCCGTTCCATGCCGGGAAACACGGATTTCGTCGGTTCCCAGTACGAATAAAAATAATCCTTGTACAGGGCCGCTATTTCGGGAGCGTGTTCCACGCCGTAGTACGTCCGGCAATAATCGAGCAAAAATTCGTCCGTATCATAGGCGTCGAAACTCCAAAGCATGGCCGCGTTGGCCGACATCGTCAACAGGTGTTCGCGGAGATTCCCGGCGTTGACGACGGAGAAGTACAGCGGGGCTTTTTCGCCGACGTAACGGTAATTCGCCTCCATTTTCCACGGTCCCTCGGCCGGAGCGAGGTGCGAACCGGTCGACGTGAATTGCAAGTTCATGTAATACCCGAGCTTGACGTCGTTCCGGTTGTCGAAACGGACGACGTCGTCGTTCGGGTAATGATCGCGCCGGGCGGAACAGAACGTCCAGATCATGTTTCGTCCCGCCGGCGGCTTCAATTCGCCCGAAGCGAGCATGTCGGAAAGTTCGTCGTAAAACGTCACGCGAACGTAGGGTTCCGGATCGCCCGTGATTTCCTTGATCAAATCGAGCTGGATTTTCAGCATTCGGTTGATCACTCCGGCCCGCTCGGAAGACGTTTCGGGGGCGTCCGGAAACGTGGTCCAAAACGGTTTGTCGCCGTTGCCGCGAAAAGCGATTTGCCAAAGATTTTCGATCCCGCTCGCGTGGACGGTTTCGATATTGTATCGATAAAATTCGATGATTTCCTTTTCGTTGGCCAGGAGCAGCGCCGGGGCCGGTCGTTTTCGTACCGTTTCCCAGTATTTCGTCCAGCCGTTGAAGCCGCTGTTCAAGGCGATCATGTGATGCGACGTCAGCACCAGGCCGTATCGGGAATAAAGCTCCGCCTCGCGGCTCATTCGGCCCGGATAAGCGATCGTCGAACCCGCCTCGACGGTATTGAGTTTCAAACGGAGCATGGTTTCAAGCCAAAGCGTATCGTTTTCTCCGGAACGTTTCCGCCAGGGGGAAAACATATCCGTGTCGTTGGGGAACCAGGCGCGATATCGGACTTGCGGCGATTGGAAAAACAGGTCCGCCTCGGGAGGAACGGCGACGCTCTCCTTCCTTTTCGGAATCCAGGAACAAAAATACCAGAGCGGCGGAACGTCGAGAAATTTTTCACTGAAGGTATAAACGGCATAGATCGCTCCCCGCATATCGGCTCCCGCCAGATAAACGGCATTGTGCGCCGGATCGGCCAGGACCCGATGGGATTCAAAACCGTCGAGCGGGGGGAGGTGCTTCCACGCGGAGTCGTTCGGATTGGAGGACCGATCGAGAACGATCAGCATCGTTCGTCCGGCGGCTTTCTCGCGGGAATCGACGATGGGTGGTTTGTACCCCGACACCATGTCGAAGTCGCGTACCAACGCATCGACGGCCAACCGAAGCGGTTCGGGAGCATTGGAATCGAGAACGATACAAACCTCGTTCTTTTTCAGGGACAATTCCTTGTCCCGGGCGGGCAGGAAGCCGGCGACGAGCAACACCGATGCGAAAATGATAAAAATGAAATGCTTCGTCTTTTTCATGGAATGTTGGGGTAAAAACGGGAGCCGCGGCTATTTTCGTTTCGATTCGACACTGTCTTTGAACAGCACTTTTTCCGGCAGTTGGGCATCGCGGATCATCGTGTAAGGCAGACGCCGTACGTTCCCTTCGATATCGCCGAAATAGAGTTCGGACTTACTGAAACGGTCGGGATCGCCGTCCGCCCAGAAGTACTGAAACGGCGACTTGCCGTTGACGACTTTTCGAACGTAATTGTGGTTTCGCGGACTGCCGATCGTGATCTGTTTTGTTTGGCTCCATGTCCTTCCTTCGTCGGAGCTTTCCCAACGAACGAGTTCGCCCCCAGCTCCCCATGGTTGAGGACGGTTTTCCGTCGGAGCGATGACGCACCATTTCCCCGGTGCGGCCCCAATGCTTCCCGAATCATAATTGTGATCGGAATTCGTGATCCTGTTCGTTTTCCATGAGTCGCCGTTCCAATGAACGACGCCCCACTCGCGGGGTTCGGCTTCCGGCCCCGGTTCATGTCCGGTTCCCGAAACAAAAAGGGCAATGGGATTACCGTGTTCGTCAAAGGTCATGTCCTTGAGATACACGTTGATTTTCCGGCTGAAAAAATCCTCGACCAGCGACGATGAATCGACGTCCGTAACGGGAATGGAAAGTCGGTTCCCGCGAATGTCCGTCCACGTTTTTCCGAAATCCGTCGTCTGGATATAATAGATGTTCGTTCGAAAATCGACGTTGCCGTTCGGATGCCAGTTGAAAAAAACACCAATTCTTTCACCTTGCATGTCGCTGATTTGGTAGTGTCCCGCGTTTTTGTCCCCTTTTCGCTTCATGGCCGCCAACAAATGATCCTCGCTCCATTTCGCTCCGTCGGAGCTGGTTTGAAAATACAGCTGCCGCCCACCGCGATATTTCGTGAACAAATTCAAGAACCCCTTTCCCTCAAGGAATTTAGGTTGCGGATAGCACATTTCATCCACGGAAATGCGTTCGAACGAATCGATATCGTACGGTTTCACGCTTTTGTACTTGAAACCGGGGCGTATCGTTCCCCGCCCCGCGACGAACACCCATAAATATCCTTCACCGTCGACACACAGGCAGGGATTGTCATGGGGATCGTTCACGCCGTTTTTGTCGCAAACGACGGTAGGTTTGCCGAGCGTTCCGCTTGCGTGGTCGAAGCAACCGATCATGCAGAGGAGATGTTTTTCGTTTTCCCCGGTCGTTCCTCCGTAGACGAAAAAAGTCTTGTCGACTTTGGGAACATAAATCGCGAGTGGCGAACGATTGGCCGTGTTCGTCGCGAGTCCGCCGGAAAACTTATCGCCGTATTTCGAGAATTGGCCCAATGTGAACCAGATTCCTCGATAACCGTCGATTTTTCGATTGCCGCCGAGATCGTCCAGCGACCGAAAGGGTTCCGCTTCCGCCACCGCTTGGAGCAGAATCAGCGAAACGATGAGACAAAGGAAAAAAGACGGGATTCGTTGAAAATTCATGCTTGTGGTACCCGCCGCACTGAAACCGTGGGAGCAAAAAAAAGCGGCGGCGATGAGGAAAATTTGATTGACTCGCATCCGGCAAAAAGATAAACTGAATTTCGAGGGAACATCCGTTCCGAACGGCTGTTTTCATTGTCGTCGAAGAAACAGCCTCCTGAAAGGTGGCGACCAATCCGGAATAATGGGGCAAACCTCCTTCCTGACTATCGACATTTTTCAAGCGTCGATTGAGATTTTACTGAAATAAGTTTCCGCTCGAAAAAACATACCCGTCGAAATCAATTCGCGCTGCGCGGCTAAAACGCAAGCGGACCATAACCGGGGATGGAACTTTTGAGCGGAAGCCTAACGACTTGATTCGAGAAATATTTAATGTAATCGTAACCAGACATCGGCTCATTGGCGACGCGCGGAGCGAATCGTAATCGAAAACCGATGTCTTCAGCGGAAAGGAGCGTGAACGATGGACGACAAACAGTTGGCGTCGTTGCGAACCCTGTCGGTCAACGCCCTGCATTGGCGTTACATCCCCAAGGTCGGCGGACCGGGAGCCGATTTGAGTCAGCCGGTCCTGTTTCCGCAGCGTGTTGAAACCGAATGCGGCTGGCAGGGTAGCGGCGGCGTCCAGTGGACCGCCCTGCGTTACGAAAAGAATCCGATGCAGGCCCATATCATTTACGGATTTACGAGCTGGACGTTTTACGAGTTTTTCTGGATCAAGATCGCGTATCTGACGCTGCTTGGCAAGATTCTCGTATCGTTTTCCCTTCGTCGATTTTCGCAGCCGGATATCGGCAATAAAAATTGATAAGAGTTATCCCGTCGGCGATTCGAATTCAGAATCGCCGTCCATTTCCTTACCATGCAGAATGAATTTTCGACGAACGACGCCAATAATCTCCAATCTCGTCATTCTGATCATCTTGCTCACGACGGTGGCGGGAGCGGAAACCATTCGGTCGCTGGACGATCTCGACGGCAAACGGATCGCGGTGGCGCTCGGATCGTTCCAAGAAAAACTGGCCGAACAGAAATATAAAAACGCGAAAATCCTTGCGTTTCCGTCTTTTTCCGATTGCGCCAACGCCGTTCTCGCGAACAAGGCCGATGCCTGCCTGTTCAACTCGGACGTCAAGAACGATCTCCTCAAAGCGAGGCCCGAACTGACCGCCCTGCCGGAATCGGCCTATGATTTCACCTGCGCCGCCGCCTTTCGAAAAGGAGACGTCTCGCTCCGTACGGAGTTCAACGCCTTCCTCAGGAAAATCCGCGACGATGGAACCTATCCCGGAAATTTCACCCGGCCATTGGTACACAAAGAAGGTCGTCGTGATAAAATGTTGTTGCCACACAAGTTGCAATGGAATTGCAACACATTTTATCGACGAACGACCGAACACAGTGTACCATGAAAAAAGCCGAATTTCCAGCCGGGA
>JAVBQW010000234.1:0-16554 GCA_031548665.1 Thermoguttaceae bacterium | reverse complement strand
ACTTTTTCGCCCTTATGGGGAATTGCATCTTAGCCCTGGGAATCGCCGACGGGTTCGCCGTGGGGTACTCGCGGTCGCCTTGTACGGGCATTGAAACGCCGGTGTTGCACTGCCCTTACAGGGCGGCTGTTGGTGAACGGCCGGTGTCCCAGGGCGGCGGCGAGTACGCCTTGCCCTGGGCTGTGACGCGCTGGCCTTACAGGCCGAAGATCCAAACCAACAACTTTCCTGCTACACTCTCAGCTTTTTCAATTTTCAATTTTCAATTTTTTCAACACCCATGCGACACCTCGTTTTCTTCCTCGTGTTTTCTCTTTATTTCTGTGCGATTTCGACGGCGGCGAATCCGGTTGCCGAGCTGAAACTCTGGCCGGGAGCCGCTCCCGGTGAAAAGGAAGGCGTTTTCGGTCCCGAAGAAGCCGTACCCGGAAAGGAAACGCCGCCGATCGTTCGGGTCTCCAATGTCACGGTTCCGTCGTTGGCCGTGTACCAACCGGCGCCGGAAAAGGCGACGGGCTGCTGCGTCGTGATCTTTCCCGGCGGCGGTTACAATATTTTGGCCTACAACCACGAAGGCACGGAAATCGCGGAGTGGTTCAACTCTTTCGGTGTGACGGCGGTCGTCGTCAAATATCGGGTTCCGCGTCGTCCCGACCTGGCGAAGCACTTGGCGCCGCTTCAGGACGCTCAACGGGCGATTCGTCTGGTCCGACAAAATGCGGAAGCATGGAAGATCGACGCGAAACGGATCGGAATCCTCGGTTTCTCCGCCGGCGCCCATCTGACGCTGCTTGCGGCAACGAATTACGACGAAAAGGTTTACGAACCGATCGACGAAACGGATAAGTTAAGCGCGAAGCCGGATTTCGCGGCTCCGATTTATCTGGCGTACGCCCGGGGCGAAAAGGCCGACAAAAAGAAAGTCGACATTCCCTTGGAGGACAACGTCAAGATCACGCCGCAAACGCCGCCGATGTTCCTTTCGATCTCCGACGACGACGGCGTCGGTTCGATGGGCAGCGTGATGGTCTATATCAAGATGAAGGAAAACGCGGTGCCGTGCGAGCTGCACGTTTTCGTCAAGGGCGGACACGGTTACGGAATTCGTCCCGACAAGGGTCCCGCCGCCGAATGGAACATCCTCTGCGAAAAATGGATGCGTCAAATCGGCGTCGTGAAATAACTCCATGTAACGCTTGCGTTTTAGCCGTGCAGCGCGAAATGTTTTTGCCCGAATGTTGTCATGAACCGCATCATCTTCGTTGTCGCCTTGCTTCTCGTTGCGAAAAATCTTTTCGGCGAGGTCGTTGCTCCGAACGGCTCGAAACGGTTGGAGAATTATCGAACTTCATGGATCGGCAACAGTTACGGCGGCCTGGATCCCGAAACCGGCAAGGGGCAATGGGTGCAGCAGGACATCGCGGCGATTTGCGTGACGCCGGACGGAACGGTTTACACGAACGTTCCTTGGGAAGAGGGCGGCGGCAACTGCATGATGTACAAGGACGGCAAAATGCTCGGGCACGCCGGACACACGCACGGCTGGGGCTTCAACGGCGGCAAGGCGGTCGCGGTGAACGATAAATACGTGTTCATCGCGCTGAAGGGGAACAACGAAAACGGCGGTCTGAAGGATCCCGACACCTGGCCGCCCAAGGGCTTCGACTGGCACGGCGTCTCCCGGCGTCTACGTTCCGATTTTACCAAGGGCGCTCCGTTCGAAGGAGGAAAAGGCGGCAAGGGCGACACATTGAAAAAGTCGTTTTTGGTTGTCAACGAAGTTCCCGTCGAAGAAACCGAAACCGGGTACATCACTGGACTTTGCGCCGACAACGAACGGCTTTACGTCAATAATCCGTTAACAAATAAAATCGAAGTCTACGATGCCGAAACATTGAAGAAGTTGTCGGAATGGAATCTGCCGGAAATCGAAGATCGAAGAAAAAATCACGATGCGGACGGGCAGATCGCCTTGGACAAGGACGGAAATCTTTGGGTTCTTCTCGATCGTCCCGACACGGTGCGATTAGGCGATCGTTTTGTCATTTTCGACAAAAACGGAACGGTGTTGTCGTTTGCCAAGGAACTGTCGAAGAACCAGTCTTTTGTCATGCATCAAGGGTGTACGATTGCCGCGTTTTGTTTTGATCCGAAAGGACGACTTGTCCTGGCAACCTCAACCGAATATCCGAGAGTTGCTCTATTGGAGATTGGCAAGGGAGCGATCAACAGAGTGATCGTCTTGAAAAATCGCGTCAATAATTATGGAATCGAACATGCGACAATAAATTCCGTTTTTCATTCCATCGCGGCAGTCGGTTGCGACTCGCAAGACAATGTTTACGTTGCCAGTAATTGGTCGCTCCACGGCGGCGGAACAGTCTTGGAATCTTTTTCGACGGAAATACCGGACGAGCAACCGGTTCAGGAGAATAAGCCCCGATCGATGCGAGGGTATTTCGATATCGTCAAGGAACCCGTTTGGGATTTGAATTGGCGGCTTTTTGGTCTGTGTTTCATCGATTGCGCAACGCTCGATCCGGAAGACGAAACAACGGCCCATACCAAGGAGGAAGTCTACAAGATCGATTGGTCGAAAGAACCGGGACAGGAATGGTCGTTCAAGGAACGGACCGTCTATAAGCCGAACCTCCCGAGGTCAAATGAAAGTCGCTATGAAGCGGGACTGAGAAGAGGCGATCCGAGACAACACATCAAAGATTCCGGCGGAGGGTGGGTGCGATGGATCGGGCAGGACAAAGAACGTGTGAAAGGCCCTGTTTTGATGAGCGCGCGACCTCGATATGGAAAGGTCATATTCGTCAACGATATGAACGGACGATTCCTACAAGCCTATGTCAATGACGGTCAATTTTTTGCGCCGAGATATCTCCCCGTCGCTCTTTTTTCGCAGCGACACGTTCAGGATAAAAACGACTGGCTTTCCGCTCAACCGGAAAAGGGAGAATGGATCTGGCTCGAAAACGATAAGGAATCTGCTAAAGTCGGTTTGTTCAAAACGTCCAAGGAATTCGAGTCCAACAAAGATAATACGGACGCTCCACCCATCGAAGGTTGGTGGGTCGATACGGATGGAAATGTCTGGCAAGCAACGCTGAATCAAGGAATTCGCCGGTTTCGCTTTCAAGGGCTTACAAGCCAACGACATCTGCCGGTATGGAATTACCAAAACATGGACAATTTTCCGCATCCGGCGGAGTTTACGCAGGTCAAGCGGATTCGGTATATTCCTGAAACGGATACGCTGTACCTCGGCGGTTGCGCAACGGTCGACGGTATCGAGCGCAAAAATCAGCATTGGAAACCGATGGGGCCCGTGATTTGTCGATACGACAATTTTCTCGCGCAAGAACCGGGGGTGTCAGCCCCCGGAGAAAAACGTGGTGATCGCACCGGATCCGGGGGCTTACACCCCCGGCTCAAATGGAAGACCGTGCTGCCGTACGTTTCCGGGTCGAAAGGACACGAATCCTGCGAGCCGATGGGATTCGATGTCGCCGGGGACTATATTTTCGTGCCGTATACCGGAGCGTCCAAAGAGAACGGATTCAAGACGGGACACGTCGAAGTGCTCCGCGCCGACGACGCCTCGCCGGTCGGATGGATGGAGCCCGATCCGAAAACCGTCGGCGAAATCGGATTGCAGGATATGCGGGAATCTCTTTCCGCACACAAATTGAAAAGCGGCGAATACGTGATCTTTCTCGAAGACGATTACAAGGCGAAAGTCGTCATGTATCGTTGGAAACCGTAACACAGGTCTCCGGGGGCACAGCCCCCGGCTCTCGATTCAAATGAAGCATGTAATTCTGTTTTTTCTTTTTGCAACGCCGCTCTTCGCCGCCGAGCCGTGGGATGTTTATAGCGACACCTGGGTTGCGACCGATGCCCTGGGACGTTCCCTCCCGGACGCCTCGCAGGTCGGGCCGCCGAAAAAGGATAAGACCGTTGCGCTGTTCTATTTTCTCTGGCAGGGACGACACGGCGAACAGGGACCTTTCGACGTTTCAAAAATTCTCGCCGCCGATCCGACCGCGATTCAAAACGTCGATCATCCGCTTTGGGGGCCGATGCACGCTTTTCATCATTGGGGCGAGCCGATTTTCGATTACTACGTCGCCGACGACGATTACGTGCTCCGCAAACACGCTCAAATGCTCGCCGATGCCGACGTCGACGTGATCATCTTCGACGTCACCAACCAGCAAACCTACCTCGAAAGTTATCAAGCCCTTTGCCGCGTTTTCATGGACGTACGGAAACAGGGAAACCGGACGCCGCAAATCGCTTTTTTGACGCCCTTCGGTCAACCGCTCAACGTCGTTCGGGCCCTGTGGAAGGATCTCTACTCGAAGCCGGATTACGCCGATCTCTGGTTTCGTTGGAAGGGCAAGCCGTTCATCCTGGCCGATCCCGCGATGCTCGTCGACGGCGACGACCGTTACGTTTTTTCGAAGAACAACGTTCCCGTCGCGGCAACGCCGAACGTTCCGGTCGGACAGTCGTTCAGCGTCGACCATCCGTTTCGAAAAGTTTCGGCTTTTACGCCGACTTGGAACACGACGGATTCGTCAGCGAGCTTGGCATTGTACGAAAAGGAGCCCGGCGGCAAAAAACTCGCCGCCCAAACGTTTGAAAATATTCGGGACAATTCCATGCCGACGCTGGTCGCGGAAAGCGTGCTTCCGGCGGGGACCTATTATCTCGAACTGAAACTCGTCAGCGGCAAGGTCGGTTGGTGGTCGCAAGCCGAAAGCGGAAAGATTCCCGGTGGAACCGCTTATCTCGGCGGCAAGCCCTGCGACGGAACGCGGAGCATCCGACTGGATCGCGAGCCGGAAAGCTCGGAACTCGAAACGATCCGGGAATTTTTTACGTTTCGAAAACCGCAGCCGAGCTATTTCGTCGGTCCGACCGGTCCGGATCAATGGAGTTGGCTCGAAGTTCATCCCCAGCACGGATTTTATTCGTCCGGTAACGAACCCGGCGCCGACGGCAAGCCGAAGAAGGTTGAAGAAGTCGCGGTCGGCATCGGTCAAAATGCCGTCGACGGCAAACTCGGCGTCTTGAGCAATCCCCGCGCCCACGGACGCTCGTTCCACGACGGCAAGCAACCGCCGCCGGGACAATGCGATTTTTCGGGCAAAAATTTCACCGAACAATGGAATCGAGCCTTCGAACTCGATCCGGAAGCCGTTTTCGTGACGAGTTGGAACGAATGGATCATGATGCGATTTCCCCGGCAAACCCCGTTCCACGGCAGCGACGAACAGGCGACGAATTTCGTCGACCAATTCGACCGGGAATACAGCCGCGACATCGAGCCGATGCGCGGCGGGCACGGCGACGTTTTCTATTACCAGATGATCGCCATGAACCGGAAGTTCAAGGGCGTCCGGAGCGTCGAGCCGATCCAGCCGCGACCGATTTCCGTCGACGGAAATTTCGACGACTGGAACAACGTCCGGCCGGAGTTCCGGGATACGATCGGCGATCCCGCGAAGCGGAATAATCGCGGTTACGGCAAAAACGTCCGTTATGTCAACGAAACGGGTCGCAACGATTTCGTCGCCGCCAAGGTTTCATTCGACGTGAAATCCGAAACGCTGTATTTTTACGTCCGGACCCAAGACCCGATCGTCGGCGAAGGAACACCGAATTGGATGCTGCTTTATCTCGACGTTGACGCCGACGCCCGAACGGGTTGGCTCGGTTACGATTTCTTCCTCGACGGCAAAACGCTCAAAAAGAACGTCGACAACGATTACCGCTGGGAAACCGTCGCAACCGTCGAAGGAGTCGTCCACGGCAGCGAATACGAGATCGCGATTCCCTGGAAGTCCCTCGGTTTGGAAAAGCTGCCGGCGGCAATTCATTTCAAATGGGCCGACAACATCCGGCAGACCGGCGATTGGTCCGACTTCACGCTCAACGGCGACGTCGCGCCGAACGATCGGTATAATTATCGTGCCGTGTTCGAACAGTAGAACGTCCACTTAATTGTCGGGACCACAGGTCCCGGCTCGTAAAACCATGCTGAAACATATTATTGTCGTTTTTCTTTTTTTTGCGTTCTTCTGTTTGACTGCTTCGGCGCAACAGAAAGACGAAGAGAAAATCGATCCGGCGCGGGTTCCAAAGATCGTTTCGATCTTTCCGAAGTCCGGCGCGAACGGCGTCGACGCCTCCGTTCCCTTCGTGCTTGTCGCCTTCGACATTCCGATGAGCGAAGGTTTTTCCTTTGCGACGAGGGGCGATACCGGAACGCCGGGCGATCCCGAAGACGAAAAAATCCGCTGGTCCGAAGACGGCAAAGTCTGTATCAAGCCGGTATTGCTCGAACCGAACAAAAAATACGAGCACCTCATGAATTTCCCGCCGTTCGTCGGCTTTCACAGTAAGGACGGCGTCGCTACGGAAAAATTTTATTACAGTTTCAGTACCGGTCCGAAACCCGTTGATAAAACGAGGCGGGAAGCCTTGAAAAAAGAATTTTCTAAAAAAATCGAACTGATGTCGAAACCGCCGATTGACGACAAGGGCAAGCCGGTCGATCCGAAGCGGGTTCCGAAAGTTCTCGAAATTTCGCCGAAAAACGGAGCGAAAGACGTCGATCCGGCGACGGCGGAAATCCGGATTACATTCGATATTCCCATGGGGGACGGCTTCGCCTTCGGCGCTCGGGGCGATTCCGGAACGCCGGGCGATCCCGAGAAAAAGCCGTTCTGGTCGGAAGACGGTCGAACCTGCATTCGCCCCGTCAAACTGGAGCCCGGAAAAAAATACGAACATCTGATCAACTTTCCGCCGTTCGTCGGATTTGCCAGCGTCTTCGGCGTTCCGGCCCCGAAGTTGCATTATTCGTTCAGCACAGCGGAAAAACCGTAAATCACGGTCAGGCGGTTTTCCGTTCCGAAGAACCGACCAGCTCCACGGCGGGAACGCCGCACAGGATGACGCGGGTCAGCTTTTGAACGGAATTCTCGAAATTCGATGAGGCGCAGATGTTCGGTTCGAACACCGCCCGATATTTAAGCCCCTCCATCATGGAAGCGTACCACTCGACGTTTTCCTTCGGATCGGCGACAGCGATTCCTTCCTCCCGGGCGGTTCTTTCGACCAGATCGAGATAGACTTCCCGGACCGAGTTCGCGAAATCGGTCCAGCTTTTTCGAACGGCTTCGTCGCTCATCGACAACACCGACAGGTCGAACGTAAAGAGCCGGTTCTTTTTGTCGAAGAGGCAACGATGAGCGGCCATGCGGATGACGCCTTCCAGTTGGCGTCTCGCCGTGGATTCCTTGGCGACGACCCCATCGGCCTCCTTTCTCCACTGTTCGTAGTAATAGTCGCAGGCGGCAAGGATCAAGTCCTTTTTCGACTTGAAATGCCAATACAACGCCCCTTTGGTGACGCCCGCTTTCGAGGCGACCATGTCGAGACTCACGTCCTTGAATCCTTTCGAAGCGAAAAGATTGAACGCGGTTTTGATAAGCTTCTGTTTCATTTCTTTTATTATCGAGACAATACGACTTTTTTTCAAGAGCTATTTCGAAAAAAAAAATCCGCTTTTCTCTTGACTTCGATTTTACCGTGTGATACGCTTCAGAATATACCGGTCGGTAGGGACGGAACATACCGACCGGCAAGGACGTTTGTTATTGTATTGTTGCTTTCAACGCCAAGAGGAATCGTCATGAAAAACGTTTTCGCCGCCAAACAGGGGATGGGGGACAATTCGCGCCGTCCCGGTTTTACACTTGTTGAGCTTCTCGTCGTCATTGCGATCATCGGAGTCTTGATCGCGCTGTTGCTGCCGGCCATTCAGGTGGCACGCGAAGCGGCTCGGCGCATGCATTGTTCCAACAACGTCAAACAAATCGGCATCGCGGTTCATAATTTCCATGATTCCAAGAAGGAATTGCCACCGCTTTGGATTCATTACAATGGTCGCCTCAGTTTTTGGGGGCTGTTGTTCCCGTTCCTGGAACAGATACCGTTGTACGAAACGGCGTTAAAAGGCTCGTTGACCAATACACGCAACGAAGGATTCGACCGAATCTTCAACCGGTATTGGTGGCAATCGTTGTCGCAGGAGGAGAAGAATTCCTTTGGTTCGGTATCTCCCTATAAATGCCCGTCACGACGAGCGGGAATCGCGATCACCAACGACCAGACTCACGGCGCCGGACCGCAAAATGATTACATCGTCTTAGTCAACCACGGCCGTACTTCCGGAGGATACTCATTGACGGAAGGGGCTGCGGCATGGCAATGGTGGAACTATTTGCATCACAATTACGTTGCCGGTCATCGCGGCCCGATTCGACAGGCGCATTATGAAAACCCCAACGGACCGATCGGTAGTTGGTTTTCACGTGACACCATGGCTTGGTGGGCGGATGGTACCTCCAATCAAATCATCATCGGTGAAAAACATCTTCCGATGGACGTCCTCGGAAAATGTGAAATATCCAATACCACGGCTTCGTATCCCGGCAACGTTTCCCGGTTTTATATCGACTGTTCCTACTTGGGCATTCAGGTGGCAACGGACACGGCGACGCAATACGGTCCCGACTCCGCAACGACGACTCAGTTTTGCAACACGATGCAATATACCACTTTCGTCAATTCGCAAAACGATGAAAGCCAGAACGGAAGCAAACGCTTTACGCTTTCTCCGAATTACGGTAACGAGGGACCGGCGATGATAAGCGATATCAATGCCGCTCGGCATTTCGCGTTGGGAAGCTTTCATCCGGACACCTTCCACATTCTGCTCGGCGACGGTTCGGTCGGCACGATCAAGAATTCCGTGAATCCCAACCTGATCGTGCTGTTGACGATCGTCGACGACGGAACGATCGTCACATTACCGTAATATTATTACCCCGTCGAGGTTTCATGACGTCCGCCGTTTCCAAATCAATTCGCCCCGTTCCGTCGACGCAACTGTCGGATTTCGTTTTCTCCATCGACGACGATTCTTTTCGAAACTTCGCCCGTCGGCTGGAGGATGAGTTTTCGTTCCTACGAGTTTCGAAAATCCACGTCGACGGCGAAACCGTCCTGCAAAGCGAACACGGCGGAATGCGAATCCTCTGCGTTCACCGGGGCGACGGCGAAGTCTTCCTGCCGAAGGGGTACCGGACGCAGGAAGGCGACGGGACGCCGTTGCCCGGCGACCAATATCGTCCCGATAACATTGATTCGCGGCTCGTCGAAACGCTCCGTCGCATTAGAAAAAGTCTCGCTTCCGTTTCGTCGACGGCAAGGCCGCCAATCGACGCGATCCTCGGTCGCTGGAACGAAAAGACGGGAACCTTTTGCGGAGATCTTTCCGGCGAACTCTGGCGGCTCGTCGAACAGACCCAACGGCCCTGGTCGACGGATTCCGAAACGGAAACAGCCATCGCGGAACTTTTTCAGTGTTATCGAGACGTCGGTTTCTCGACCAAGACCGTCGACTCTTGGGAATCGATCATTCCCGGCGATCAGTTGACGGTTACGGAAAATACGCCGCTCCGCGTTCGGGGAAATTTTCATTGTTTTTCACTGGAAAATCGCGAACGAAAACAATCGCATGTTTCCGCCGTCCGTCGGCTCCGGTATCTTTTGGACACAGCGGGCGGTTGCAGTCCGGGCTTCGATCCGTTTCGACGACTGCCGATCACCTGGCAGCCGAACCATTCCGGCGAAACCGGCGACGGACTCAATTTTTTCAACAATCACGTCGTCAATATTCCGGCGGAGAACTCGCCGACCCATTTTCATCCCAAAATTCCGATCGGCGGCGGAACCCCGCAAACGGAATTCTATCTCGTCCTCGATCCGACCGTCTACAATCTCGCAACGGCCGGTCTGGAACCGGAGATCGTCCTTTATCCCGATCTCGGCGATCTGACCCGTTACGAAAAAATTCCGTTGCGCCCCGGAATGATCGTTTACATGCCTCCCGGCACCGGACATCGCGGCCTGAATGTTTTCGCGAGCATCATGACGGTTCCCTGCTTCAAGCCCGGCAACGAACTCTATCTCGACCGCGACGTTTTTGAACGAACCGGCGGAAAATCGCCGTACAACGAAAATCATCTCAAAAGCCAGAATTACGAACGGTTGGAAGATTATGTTTGAGTTTTCCCGAACTTCAGCGTGTCGCAAGGCGACACGGCTAATTTAGAACTCCTTTTCCCAACAAACTCCATGTCCCTGACACGCAGAAATTTTTTGAAAGCGTCGGCCGCGGTCGGCGTCGCCGCTCCGTTTTTCGTTCCTCAAACGGCGTTCGGCGCCAACGAGACGGTCAACATCGGAATCGTCGGCCTCGGAATCCGCGGGGCCGGGACCCATCTTCCGGAATTCGCGAAACAGAAAGACGTCAAGGTCGTCGCCTTGGCCGATCCCGACTCGAAACGGACCGCCGCCGCCGTCGCGAAACTTGAAAAGGATTTCGGACAAAAAGCGGACGGCTATGCCGACATGCGAAAAATCTTCGAACGAAAAGACGTCGACGCCGTCGGCAACGCGACGATGAATTACTGGCACGGTCTCGGTACGATTTGGGCCTGTGAAGCGGGAAAGCATGTTTACTGCGAAAAGCCGCTCTCTCATTTCATCTGGGAAGGCCGCCAAATGGTGAAAGCCGCCGAGAAATACAATCGGCTCGTTCAATGCGGTACGCAAAACCGGTCCAGGCAATCGACCCGAGACGCAATGGATTGGGTTCGCGCCGGCAATCTCGGTAAAATTCAGTATGTCACGGCGTTCGCCAACAAGACGCGGTCGTCGATCGGCAAACGAACGGAACCGCTGCCGATCCCGGAAACCGTCGACTACGATCTTTGGTGCGGTCCGGCCAAGGACGGACCGATCTACCGCGACCGGTTGCAGTACGATTGCAGTTTCACCTGGAACATGGGCGACGGCGAATCGGCGAATCAGGGAGTTCACGAAATCGATATCGCCCGTTGGGTTCTGGGATTCAACGAGTTGCCTCGACGCGTGATCAGTTTGGGCGGTCGGTTCGTCTGGGACGACGCCGGAGACGTTCCGAACACGCAGATTATTTACTACGATTATCCCGAAACGCCGATCCTGTACGAAGTTCACAACATGCGGGAAAACAAGGATCCGAAGAGCGGCACGCCGAACACGCTCGGTTTCGGCGTCGGAATCGTCGTTCAGTGCGAGTCAGGCAAGCTGTATATCAGTTACGGAACGGCAAACGCCTACGACGCGGCGGGAACGAAAATCAAATCATGGTCGACTCCCGATTTGCATTTCGAGAATTTTATCGCGGCTGTCCGCAGCGGTCGCCGCGAAGATCTGAACGCCGACGTTCTCACCGGACACATTTCGACGACGATCTGCAACGCCGGCAACGTTTCCTACCGGCTCGGCCAACCAGCGAGCGTTGCCGAGCAAAAAGCCGCGATCGCCGAGGTTCCGCTCTTCGGCGCAATGCACGAACGGTACCTGAAACACCTCGCCGCTCACGACGTCGACCCGAATACGGCGATCCTCGGACCGTGGTTGACCTGCGATCCGGCCAACGAATGTTTCAAGGACAACACCGAAGCGAACAAGATCGTTCGCGGCTGGTATCGTGATCCTTATGGCGTCAAGGAAGTCGTTTGACGAAAATTTAACCGCAGGTTGACTTTTCGGGGGTTCCATGCGACAATTTTCACGTTCCTCGTTTCGGAGGACTGCGGGCACAGCCCGCAGCTCGTGAAGAGAAAGTCATCCCATTTTCCCGATTGCCGTTCCATGGACCGACGCCTGTTTCTCCAATCGGCGGTTGCCGGCTCCGCGCTGCCGCTAGTTCTCGGCGAAGCGTTTTCCGCTCTCGCCGCCGAAAACACCCCCGTAACTTCAGCCTCTTCTCCTTCCATGAAAATCGTTATCGCCGCCGATCCGTTCGCCCTGACACTCAAAGACGCCCTGCTCGCCCATCTCAAGGAAAAAGGGCACGACGTCGTCGATGTCGGCGCGACGAAAGACAAGGAAATTCCGTATTTCGACAGCGCCCCGGTCGCCGCCAAAATGATTCAGGATGGCAAGGCGGAACGCGCGATTCTGCTTTGCGGTAGCGGCATGGGCATGTCGATCGTCGCCAACCGATTCAAGGGCGTCGTCGCGGCGGTCGTCGAATCGGTGTTCGCCGCCAGAATGTGCCGAACGATCAACAACGCCAACGCCCTTTGCCTCGGCTCCATGATCTGGGGCGAATGGATGGCGAAGGAAGCCGTCGACGTTTTCCTGGCGACGAAGTTCACGCAGGGACTCGAACCGATCGCCGATTTCCTCAAGGACGCCGAAAAGAAAGTCGACGCGATTCGACCGTAAATTATCCGGGGATTACGGCGCCGTGTTGGTTTTTCGGCCGCCTTCATCCCCGGCTCTTTGAGAGAGAATTTTTTAAACGTCGGCGACGGCGACTAGGTCGCAGCCGTCGTTTTCGAGGATTTCGCAGGAAATCAGCGAACCGGCGACGAGATTTTCACCGGTTACGTAAACGATCGGATCGATGTCCGGAGCGTCGGCCCAGGTTCGACCGAGAAAAAGGTTCGGTTCCCGACGACCGGCTTCGTCGACGTACGGTCCGTCGATCTGAACGTCGAGCATCGCTCCTTTCTGCCTGACGGCCCACGCCACGGAATGCTTTTCGCAAATCCGGTAGAGTTTCTCGTATCGCTTTTCGAGTTGGCGTTCCGGGACCCGACCGTCGAGTTTCGCGGCGGCGGTTCCCTTTTCCGGAGAAAAGGGAAATACTCCGGCCCGTTCGAACTTCCAGCGGTCGACGAATTTCACCAATTCGTCGAACATTTCGTCCGTTTCGCCGGGAAAGCCGACGATCAGCGACGTTCGCAGCACGAGATTCTCGATCCGGTCCCGCAACTTGCCGAGAAGTTCTTCCGTCTCGGATTTCGTGACGCGGCGGTTCATCCGTTTCAGGATCAGATCGGCGGCGTGCTGGAGCGGCAGATCGACATACGGCAGCAGTTTTCCCTTTGCGGCGAAGAGGTCGATCAGGGCGTCGTCGAAAAAGAGCGGATAGGAATACATCAAGCGGATCCAACGGAATCCGTCGATTTCCTCCAGTTTTCGCAGCAGTTCGGTCAATCGGGGCTTGCCGTATAGGTCGGTTCCCCAAAACGTCGTTTCCTGAGCGACGACGACGAGTTCCTTGACACCGGTCGCCGCGAGTTCCGTGGCTTCGGCAAGGAGTTCTTCCATCGGCCGACTCTTAAACGGTCCCCGAATCGCGGGAATTGCGCAGTAGGTGCAATGCCGATCGCAACCGTCGGCGATTCTCAGATAGGCGACGTGTTTTTCCGTCAGCAGATGCCGCGATTCCGTTAAATTACTTTCGACGCCGAACCATTCGTCGATCTCGGGAAACTCCTTTTTCAGGGGCTCGATTCCCTCGAACTGCGACATGCAGCCGCGAACGACGATCCGGCGAATTTTTCCCTGCCGCTTCAGATCAAGAAGGGCGTCGATGTAGTCCCGGGCTTCCTGCCGGGCCGAGTCGATGAACCCGCAGGTATTCAGGATTACCGTATCGCAACCGTCGAGATCCGTCCGAAAGGCGTTTCCTTCCAGTTCATGGCGGCGGACGATCCGTTCGCTGTCGACGAGATTTTTGGGACAACCGAGCGAGACAATGGAAAACGTGTTCATGACGTGCTATTCTAATGGAAAGTTCATCAAATGGTAGGCCGCCTTTTGTGGGAAGGTAAAGTTCCGTCATCCCCGCGAAGGCGGGGAACCCGAGAACAGAATTAATGGGCATTTGCACACGTTATTGACGGATGCAACCGGTCCACAACCCCTTCCGTCTAGGTCCCCGCCTTCGCGGGGATGACGGTTTCAACTGAAAATTACGATCATGTCCCGAACCATTCTTTTTGCGTCGTTACTCGTTTTGTGTTCCCTGTCGGCGGTCGCCCAAGAGATCAGCTTTCCGTTGCCGCTCGGCGAGAAGCAGCGAGCCATCGCCGGAATCATGATGGGACCCGTCATGCGAACGATGTTCGAAGGCGACCGCAGCGGCGTCTTCATGATGGGCCTGGCGATGAATCCGATGTTTCCCGGTTTCAAAGAGGAATTCGGAATCACCGAAGAGCAGATGAAGAACATGATGGATTCGCTCAAGTCGATGAAAAAACCCGATGATTTCGAATCGAGTTTCAACGTGATGATGAAAAAACTCGACGAAAACATCGACTACGTTCCGACCGAAGAAGAGGAAACGCAAATCGAAGTAATGTTTAGAAATGTTCTTGACCAGGCGAACTTGGCTGCCGCGAACGCGTTCACGCCGGAACAGATGCAGAAGATGGACGGCATGATGTTCGTCCTGATGGGCGGCCTCGAATCGCCGCTGCTTGACGAAAAGCACATGGGCGCTCTTGAATTGACGGACGAGCAAAAGGAGAAACTCGAAACGATCCGCAAGGAAACGAAACCGGAACGGGACAAGATGTTCGGCGAGTTGACCACGGAGCTGAAAAAGATGTTCAAGACCGGCAAAATGAACGTCAAGGATCTGGAAGCGTTCGGCGAGAGATTCAAGGAATTTTCGGAGAACCTGAAAAAACGCCGCATGGAAGTCCTGACGGAAGCTCAAATCGCAAAGGCGGCGGAGTTGACGGCGAAACCGCCGAAATTTTTGACGGCGGCGACGCTGAACATGCTGCCGAAATGGATGCCGGGCATCGATTCGTGGAAACCCGGCGACGGCGCGTCCGAAGAAATCAAATCGGAACGCCGGAAACGCAAAGCGTTTCCGAAGACGGAAACGACGGAATAAAAAAAGCCCCGTGTTTGTCACACGGGGCTTTCTTTCCGCTCAAGAGCGAGTCTCAGAACTTGACGACGGCGGAAACGCCACCGGAGAACTGTTCGTTGCGGGGATCATCACGCAGAACGACTGTGTCGCCGTCGTATCCGACCGTGTTGAACGGCGAGGCTCCGCCGAACACTTTGTCGTAGCGCATTTCCGGTCGGATGAGCAACCACTTGGTCGGCGTCCAGTTCAAGCCGGCGGTAAGTTCATAGGCGTTGCCGCCGAAACCGCCGAGACCCCCGACGCTCATTCCGTTGTGATCGGCGCTGTAGCCGTGCATCCATTCGGCGCGAAGTCCGACCGCCCACTTGGCGTTGACGTGATAGACCAATTCGTTGTTGATTCCGTACGCTCCCCAATACGCGGCCTGATCGCCGACGGTGCCGACGTCGTTACGAAGCGTCCATTCGAAGGTGTAGTCCCAACGATGGTTCGGTTTCACCTTGACGATGAACGACTGCACGAAATAATCGTGATCGAACGGAATGTTGAAAACGTTCGTCTGCCGACCGATCAATGCCGAGTACCACAGCGAAACCTTTTTGTTCCAAGTATACTTGGCACCGAACAGCGCGGCGTTGTTGTCCGTGTCGTAGAACGTGTAATCTTCCTGTCCCATACCTTGGCCGTTGACCCATCCGGCGAAGACGGAGAGATTCGACTGCGGCGCCCACGTCGCGAGAGCTCCGGTGTGGGTCACCGGCAGCGCCGCGAACTGGTACGACAAACTGTAGAAGAATCGCGCCGTCGACACGATGCCTTCCTGTCCCATCGGGGTGTGGAACTTACCGACCTTGACGCTGACCGATTTGTAGCCGACTTCCCCGTACAGTTGGTTCATCGCCGCATAGTAGTCGCCATCGCCCCAACGACGATTGTTGCCGGTCGTGTATTCAAGACCCTGCGACTGCGTATAACGGGCGTCTGTTCCATACATCGCTTCAACACGACCGCCGTAGTCGAACCCGCGACGGGTGTCGAGTTTCTTTCCGAAGTACAGCCCGAGCTGATTCATCTGAAAATCCGACTGCCGGGCGTTATTGAGCAAATTGGTGTTGCCGGGCACGGCGAGATTATGTTCGCCCAAGGCCGGATCGTAGACGTTTCGTTGGCCGTACTGGTTGGAGTACAACGAGGCTTCCATCCAACCGCCCCATTCCCATGTCGACGTTTCTCCGCAAACCGCGTCGCACGGATCGCAGGCGGCTTCCTTGCAAGGACTGCATTCGGAGAAGACACCTGCATTGACTTCCGTCAGGGCCAAATGTGCCGCCAATAGCGCGGCGGCGACGCCGAGGCATCCTTTCATCAATTTTCTCATCGCTTTTTCCTTATAGTGTTCGGGATTTATTTCTGCGCACATCATCGTGCGCCGACGGAGACATAGCGGACGGGAATGTAAAATTCCTTCATTCCTTGACACTTCATCGAATCTTCTTTATGACAACAACCATAGATTTTTTCCCGAACGTTACATCAGGAATTTATGGAAAAGTCGCCGAGTTCGGATTCTTCAAGAACCGGAACCAGCGGGATTAGGCTTCCGTTCGAAAGTTTTATACCCGGTTGACAGTCAGTGTAGAGTGATCAGTGTAGAGTACCGATTCGGCCAAATCATCCAATACGGTACTCTACACTTTACACTTTGTACTCTACACCCACTGTTCGATGGGTAT
>JAVBQW010000223.1:0-46312 GCA_031548665.1 Thermoguttaceae bacterium | reverse complement strand
CGCAATCTCGCCGTCACGACGTTGCACACGCGGCTGAACCGGCTCGTCGACAAAGGTATCGTCCGTCGCATCGCGGAGAATCCGGCCCTGTACGAAGCCGCGATTCGACGGAACGAGGTTTCCGGACGCTATTCCGAACTCATCGAGGAACTCTGCGGTCGAAACTGGATGCCGTTGGTCGCACAGCTTGCGGAAAATCGTGATTTCACGCCGCAAGAAATCGAATTCCTCGAAAACCTGCTCGAAAAACAGCGATCGAAGTCCCCCAACATTTAGCCGGTACTCCGGCGCCGAAACCCACGAAGTGGTCGCTCCGCTCCCGAATTCGCCGGTGCTTCATGAAAAAGAATAACGATCTTGAACATTAGTACGACAGCGCAATGGGCTTTCTCCGGAAGGAACACGAAAAGACGAACGACACGAAAAGTTGAAAACGAACTTTTTTCATACGATGGAACCAATATTTTTCCTCGTCGAATTGTTCGTGTTTTTCGTGTTCTCCGAAATGAAAAACTCCTTGCGCTGTAGTGTTAGGGGCCGTGCGCAAACAAACTCCCTAATTGAACGAATATTTTTCGCGGTGTCATCCGGGGGTTACGGCGCCGTATTGTTTTATTGGCCGCCTACACCCCCGGCTCTTTTCAGTAGTTTAATTGCGCACGCGCCCTTAATAATACAGGGCTGGACTACCGAACGTAAGTCTGGTCCAAGACGTAAAACCGGGATCTGCCGCCCTGCCGTTTGACGCCGAAAGACGTGATGCGAACGTCGTTACCGCGTGGGCCGGCCTTCTTTTGTTCCAGCGTTTCAAGTTCCGACTCCAGAATGGGGGACAAAAATTTAAGGATTGGTCGTCCTTTGTTCGGAACTCCGGCCTTGTCAAGTAGTTCCCGGTCGGCGCTGTCGGTTGTCGACTTCGTCCAAGTCAGGTAATACCGTTTTTCATCGGTTGTCGCTCCTTCCCGAACGAGCGGTTTGGCCGCCGCGAGATTCGAAATATAAACGACCTTGCCGCCGGGTTGCAGGACGCCGAGTTCGATTCCGAAGAGATCGAGCATTCGGGCGTATTCCGGAACGGTAATTCCCTTTTCGAAATCGAATTCCCAACGGCGTTGCCGTCCGCCGGTTTTGCCGATTCCGTTTCCTTTGGTTCGGCCGTCGCCGCGTTTGCCGCCGGGCGTCAGCAGGGCTTCGTCGAAAGGCGAAACATCGGAAAACACGGCCGCGTTCGCTGCAACGATATTCACGACGCTGGCGAAGGATTCCTGCAAGGTCGGTTCGTCCTGATCGATCTGGTCGCCCGGATCGGTAACGTCCGGGTCGAAGGCGTCGCCGTCGTCGAATCCGGCTCCGTCGCCGGCGGGAACCAAGGCAACGGGAACCGCGACCGGCCGCCGAAAAACCTGTAATGAGAGCCAAAGACCGAAAAGCAGCAGGACCGCGAGACCTCCGAGGATTAAGAGGGCGATCAGCATCGACGAGGTCTTATCGTAAGTCGTCGCTTTCATGGAAAACCGATCCGGCGATGTTAATTGTTGCGTAAAGTTTTCTGCCAAATTCGAACGTTTTTGATCCGGCCCTTGACCTGGAATTCCGGGACGACTTGACCGCTGTATTGGCCGATCACGAGGTTTTTCGTCCAAGGCGTCCGATTGACGGCGGCGGGTTTCTCCGCGACCAATTCGTCGTTTTCGTACAGACGGAGCGTTTCGCCGTCATAGGTTCCGGCGACGTGCAACCATTCGCCAAGTTTCGGTTTGCCGCCGTCGCAGTCGACGCCGCCGACGTGGAACCGCCAACGCCCGCCGATCTTTTGCAGGAACCAGCCCGAGTTGTTCCAGAGTCCGTTGCTCACGACGACCGGAATGCTTCCTTCCTCGTCGAACTTCACGGAGCATTCGATGCTGAAGGTTCCCCGGACGTTGAAATCGTCGTTCGGTTCGACGACGAAATATCCGCCCTTCGACAAATCGAGTTCGTCGCCGTCGAACGTTGCCGGAGCGACAAGTTTTCCCTGATCGGCGGCAAGCACGAACACGGGTTCCTTGCGTTCCGGCAGCGGTTTTCCCTTCACCGAACTTTTTCCCCCGACGACTTTGGAAAAAGTTTCAACGGAATACTCAGCGTCTTCCAAAATGTTCGAAGAGATATCGAACGAATTCGCGGCGATTGGTTCGACGTTCAACTTCCGCTCCCCGGCGTAGATATTGTACCGATACTGTCCCGGTCGGCCTTCCTCCCAGCGGAGCCTCACGATACCGGGAAGTCCCGTTGCCCGGAGATTCTTCGGCGCCGGAGGCGTTTTCGGTTCCGGAACGACGACGGAAACCCGGACGGGTTCGCTCTTCATCGGCTTGATCATCGCCAAAGGACAGGACCTGCCGTCCAGGCGATGAGGAGTTTCCGCTCCGGCGTTGTTAACCCGCTCCCGTTGGTCGCTGGACGTTGCAAGCGATATTGTGTCGCTAAAACCTCTTTGAGTTGATCGCTGATAATCCCATACCGCGCCGCTCTTGCAGGTTCCGCAGGTTTCGGCGGGGTCCGTTACGAAAACGACGGCATAAGAAAGAATTCCCGGCGGGGCGTTCTTGTCCGTAAACTCGAAGCGTTCAGTGCGGCCGATTCGTGTTGCCGGGTCCAGCGCGTCGCAGGGCGACGCGGCTAAGCGATAAACTTCCGTAATCAAGCCGATGGTTCGTTGCGAACGTTCCCAACGGAGGCGGACGACGCCGTCGTCGTCGACTGAAATTTCAACCGTCGGCAACGGATCGGGCAGCGGCTGCGGAATGATTTGGCGATATCGTCCGGCAACAACGCCGTTACCGATTTCGTTCGAAAACGGCATGTCGACACGCGGATTCAAGAGTTGCCGCGTTCGGGCGTCCTCGATGATTTCGAGCATCTTTCTGTACGTCGGATCCTCGGTCGACGCGAACGAGACGACCGGCTCCCCTTCGAGGCTCTTTTCCCACGGAACCCAATGCTGTGTCGGAAAATCTTCCAACGGCTTGACTTGGTGCGCGTATCCGCTCTGGAACATCAATCCGAGTCGGCTGAACGATTGATTGAACTTTCTGTTACGGCAAATAGATTCGCCCCCCGCTTCCTTGGAAAGCGGAGCACGGAGAATTCGACTCCGCTCCGGTGTTTCGAGGTTGATCCAATCGTCGAAGCGCCTGACGTTCCCCTTTTCGTCGGCGTGACATTCAAAACATCGGGCTTGTTTCATCACGGCGACCAATTTTTCTTTCGCGGGCAAGTATTCTCTGGCGTACGCTCCGGTCTTCGTGTAGTCCCAGGTTCCGTAATAGAGTCCGTTGCTGTCGATCCACGCAAAGATCAACTCGCGTTCGGCTTGCGTCAGTCCGGCGTCGGTTTTGTGCGGCTCTGACAACAAAATATCGGCAAGCGGAGCGCAACCGCTGCCGTGTTCATACGGTTCGAATATTTTACACGACCAATATGCCGTTCCGTTCATACAGCAAATCCCGGCAATCAGGTCCGCCGTATACTGTTTTTCGCGGCGGGCCGTCAAATTTTCGTAGCTGATATTGAATAATTCGGTCCAGCCGCCGGACAGATCGAGTCCCTTGGCGAAACCTTTTTCGCCGCCGTGGCACGACACGCATTTTTTGTCCAAAATCGGCTGCACCATGCCGGGATAGTCAAGATAGCCGCTGCCCCAGGATTCGTCGAAGGGTTTCGTCGGTTCTTCCGCGAGCTTTCGAGTTTGGGCGGCGGTCGGTGTCGCGCCGAATTTGTATTCATGACAGCCGGTACAGCTTCGCGTCGTACCGGGAGCCGCCTGAATAAACGTCCGCATACTCCGGACGAGTCGGTAATCCTTGTCGAGCAGTTGAAAGTTCAACGACCGACCCGCCGGGGCTTCGAAATACACGGAGCCGTCCTCTTCGATCGGGACGATGCCGTGAAAAATCTTCGGGCTCCACGCCAGCGCGGCGGAGATCGAAAAGGTTTGGTTCATCCAGCTTCCGCCGGGACTTTCGCTGACCCGGGACGTTTCTTCGACGAGCCGCAACCATTTCAGCGAACCGCGAGGAACGTGGGGCATCCCTTCGTAAACGTCGTAGACGAAGAAATTGCCGGTGATTTTCGAACGGTCCGTCGTATCGGAAGGAATTCGCGGTTTTTGCCTGGGAACCAACGGAATCGGATTATGCAGGTCGATCGTCGGATCGGAATGGACGAGGGTTTTCGTACCGCTTCGGTCGATCAGCATCAGGGCGTTGAGTTTCGGCGAACTCCTTCTTCTAAATTTTTCTACTTCGACGGGAATCGTCGGGGCGTCGTTGTCGTTCGGAATTCCGCTGTAAAGGACGTGATTTTCAGAGAGCGGCCAAGGATCGCAGGAATCGCCGCGATCGAAGGTCGGCTTGTCGGGATGTTCGAAATTGAAGATCGCCTTTTCGTCGTTCTTGCCGAGCCGGGTGTCGATCATCGCAATGGAGCCGCGCGGCGGGGCATTATGAGGGGCGAAGGTCGAAACAATGAGATGGTCCGTTCCCGGAACCGGTTTTGCTTGCAGCGTCGCTTCGGGGAACACCATGTTGTTGGCGTACAGGGCCGTTTCGTTGGTTCCGTCGGGCATCACGGTCCAAAGACTCTGGATTGTCAAGGCGTTCTTGTCGATGTATTCCCAACGACCGAAAAGGATCCGGCCGTCGGAAAGCTGCACCGGGTCGAAGTCCGTGACGTTGTTGACCGAAATCGTATGGACGTCGGAACCGTCGGCGTTCGCGATGTGTAAAATCGTGACGCCGTTGTTCGCGCAGGGAACGAGACCGCTGTATCGTGTCGAACAGAACACGATGCGGCCGTCGGAAAGATACGACGGTTTCACGTCGTGATGTCCGCCGCCGGAACCTTTGTACGGATTGCCGTTGTTGTCGAGATTCGTGATCTGCCGCAATCCCTTGCCGTCGACGCCGATTTCGTAAATCGTTGAATTGCCGTCCGGTTTTCCTTTGAAGCAGAACAGGATTTTCGTCGCGTCCCACGACAAACTCGGATCGAAATAGATTCCCTCGCCGAGCGTTTCCGGCGTCGTGGGGTCGATCACGGCTCGAATCCGATGGTTTTCCGGCAGTTCGGACGGATTCTCCAGAACGTAGATTCCGCCGCCGGGTCTCCATTGATAGAACGTGTCGTAAATATGAAGTCCCTGATAGTTGAACCGCTTCGTGAAAAGAATCGGCGAGTCGAAAACGCTCCGTTCCGCGGCGGAAAGCGAAAACGCCAGGAAAAGGAGAAAAACCGAAAGAAAAATGAAGAATCGTTTGATCATGATCGGCGACGATAAAGATTGGCAAAGTTTCCCCCCTGTCATTCTACCCTTCTGCGGCAGCGTGAACAAGCGTTTTTGAAACTTTTCATTGGCCGTTTTCGGGGAAAAAGCCGGAGTACCGGCTAAATCATGCGGAGTACCGGCTAAATCATACGGAGTACCGGCTAAATGGGAGGACTCCGCTTTCCCGAGGGCCCCAAAGTTGGTACAATACGACCGCTTATCAAAGAATCCCACCTTTTCGCTTTATTTTTTCGCAGACCATGGCTGTCAGTATCGAGGATTATGTCAAACGCATCCTTCGCGGCAACAGGAAGTTCACGTTCCTGTTTACCGAAGATTTTTTCGACATCAACGGCAAATACGGCATTCTGACGGATCGGTATAAGGATATCCGTAATGCATTTAAAAACGTCGGACACCGAAAAGGAACGAACGCCGTTGCTCGAGCCGCAGACGGCGTTATCCTGTTCAACGTCGAAATCGCGGTGATCAAGACGAATTTTTCCTGCTTTATGTCCAACTTCGATGAAATCACGGAGAAAGCGTTCAGCGGCGACGCCATCATTCCAGGTCTCGGCGGAGAAGTCGTCGACGCCCAGAAAGCCAAATTTCTCGTCGAAGGTTTTTTTGCCGAAAAAGCGGCTCAATCCTTGTCGCTCAATGCGATGATCGCCGCAGCCAAAGGACGGCAATTGATCCTGGTTGTCGAAAAACCGACCGACCTGAAGCGACCGAGCCTGGAACCGATCCGAAAGCTGCGACAACAATTGTCGACCGTTCTCATTTGTCCGGAACGCGGGCCAATCGTCGATTGCCAAGTCGCCAAAGTTTTTCAGGAAGGCAACAGCAATTCGTTTTCTTCGCTTCTCAATATGTTCTGCGTGAATTATTAGAAGTTCGGGCGAAGAAGAGCCGGAGTACCGGCTAAATGGGGAAGCGCCTTGTGTTCGGGGGGCTTCCGTGTAGAATGTTGACTAATGGAGTAATTCATCGGTCGCTCGCTTTTTTCCTTTTTTTCGTTGAACCATGTACGCGATCGTTTTGGTCCTGAATTTTTTCGCTTGTTGCCTTTTTTCCCTGGCGTTTCTTCGTCGCCATTGTTCCACCGATCCTCGCTCCGAGGCTTATTTGCGAGAAGCGATCGTCGTCGGTTGCCTGCTTTTTTCTTTGGAATCGTGGTTCTTTGCGGAAGGACTCTCCCTGTTCAACGCCCTCAAGACGCCGGAGCCGATGTTTGCGCTGCATCTGCTTTCCCTTCTCGCGCTGAGCGTCGGGATCGTGTCTTGGCGGGAGACGCTTTCCCTTGCCGTCCGTGAACTGCGGGAGGTCAACTGGGATCCGTTTCTTTTCAAGCTGACGCTTGGAATCGTCGCTCTGGTCCTCTTGCCGCTTTTGTACATCTCGATCTACTATCCGCCCTGCACGGCGGATTCCATGTCCTACCACTTGGTTCGAGTTCTCCACTGGATTCAAAACGGCAACGTGGAGATGTATCCGACGAACTATCCACGACAACTGTATTATCAGCCGTTTCCCGAGTATTTGGTGCTTCCTTGGGAACTCTTGACCGGAGGCGACTTCTTCGACAACACCGTTCAGTTGGTTGCCTTGGCGGTCATGCTCCTGCAGTTGTCCTTGCTGGTCCGCTTCTTCGGAGGCAACGGTCTTTGCCAATTCCTCGCGATCAGTCTGGCGCTTGCCAGTCCGATCGTGATTTTCGAAGCGTCGACGACGCAAACCGACATTATCCTGACCGTTTTCTATTTTTCCTTTCTCTATTTTGGCTTCAAGTTGTCCCGGGAAAACGCGACGCCAACGAAACCGCTTTGGTTTCTCTCCATCGCCTGTTTGGGAGTCTCGCTTGGTCTCAGCCTGAACACGAAACTATCCGTCGCGGCGTTCGAGATTCCGTTTTGTCTCTGGTTCGGGTTGCGGTTTCTCTCGCTCCACGGTCAGCGAGCGCTGACGATCTTTGCGGGAATGATCCTCGGATTCGCGGTGCTCAACGGCCCGTATTTCCATCGCAATGCCGAAATCAGCGGCAGTATTTTCGGGCCGGCGGAAATCCAGCAACGAATGAGAAATCTCCGTTTCGGCATCGGTCCGACGTTTTCCAACGCATTGCGCAACATCACGATGCAGCTCCGCGTTCCGCACCAAAAGATCAACGACATGAATTTGGAGTTCGTGCTTGCGGTACACGATCTGTTCAATCTGTCGATCTACGATACCGATACGACCTATACCGGCGACGGAACGATCGCCTACGAATACGAAACGGTCTTCGTTTTGGACGACTACCGTTCGGGAAATATCATGATCATCGTGTTGTTTGGAATTACCTGCATCACGATGTTGGTTCACCGAATTCAAGGAATTTCCGATCCGACGCAAACGGTTCGTGATGAAACCAAGAGCCCGCCCCCGCCTTCTGCGGAACGAAAACGGAAAGGCGACAAAGGAGCTCTTGCCAAAGTCAACCGCGACGAAGACGCCGGAACGACGATTCCCGAACTGAGCCTCGGACTTTACACCGCGCTGATGGTCGCCGGATTCCTGATTTATTCGGGACTCTTTCGTTGGCAGCCGTTCGGAGCCCGGTTGTTGCTGCCTTGCTTTCTCGGCGTGATCCCTTACATCGTCCTGGGAATGAACCAGTTCCTGCCGCAAGCTCGGATTGCCCTCTTCAGCGCTCTTCTTCTGGCTGTCGGAGTCCTCTACACGGTTTTCTCCTTGGCGACGACAATGTTTTTCGACCCGACGCTCGCTTTGCTTCGGCCGGATAATCGACCGGTTCACGCAGAGACGCTGTCAACTTCGACACAGGTTCCGTCTCTTTCCGCAATACCATCGACGGAAACGACCGTTGCCGGAGTTCGTCGAGACGCTCCAACCGTTTTCAGTACGACGACGTTGGATATCGCGGCTCTCAATTCGGCGGTCCCCAACCCGGCGGCTCCCCATTCGGCGACTTCGAGCACCACGGACCTTGCGACGCCCAATTCTTTGGCGACGGAGATCGAACGTCGGATTTCCGCTCAGGGGGCGGAGCTTTGGACCGAGTATTTCACGCCCAAGGAAAACTGGTGGAAAACTTATCTTTCCCAACGGAATTATAAATATTTCCGCTTGATCCATTCATACATGCTGGATTACCTTTCCCTGGGCGATCGGATCGACGAACTTGGCTTCACGCGGATTGGAATCGCCTTCGATCGGTTTTACGATCGTTGGGAATATCCGTTTTGGCCGATCCTGCGAAGCAAGGGACGGAATTATCGAATCGAATGGGAAATCTATCCCGATTACCTGAAAAAGTCGGTCAACTACGATCCGACCTTCGTTCCCGAACTCCTGATCAGCGACTGGCCGCGGCACGTCGTTGAAAAGTATTTCGAGATCGGACGCGTCTGGGAATACGACCTGATGGTCCTCTATGAAATCAAAGGACGAAAAAACGCCGCTCCCGTCGGCAAATAGGAAATTCGTGATTCAATGATTCGGTCGATTTTCTTTTTCCTGTTGTTTTGTCTTTGCCTTTCGGAGTCGCTGCGGAGCGAGACCGAAATGCTCGTCGGTTTGGACCGATCCGTGATTTACGAAGGCGAAACCTTATGGTACCAAATCGCGATCAGCTCGGACAAACCGATCGACGACGGCGTCGTCCCTGATCTTTCCGCGTTCACCGATTTTCAGGTCGAAACGCGTCCGAAACAGGTTCAGAACAACATGCAATCGTCTTCGGTCGTGGTCGTCAACGGCAAGGTCGTTCAGGATCGGAAGTCGTCGCGATTCAACGTCCTTTTTACGTATGTTCTGACGCCACGAAAAGCCGGTTCGCTGATCATTCCGCCGCCGAGCGTTGTCGTCGACGGAGTCGCTTTGACGCCGATAAACGTCAAAGTCGGTCGAGAGTCGCAGCCGGTCGCCGGCGGAAGAATTTCCGTGACCGTGCAGACGCCGGACCGACAAGACGTCGTGCGAATGAAAGTCTCGACCAACAAGGATCACGTTTATCCGTTTCAGCCGATCACTGTGGTGTTGACGGTCGAAATCAAGGATCTCGGAGGAAAACTGGGGGAGGTTAGCCCGCTTTCCTTGCTTCGGGACCCGCCGCAGCTTTCAATTCCGTGGCTTGAGGACGGCAACCTGCCGAAAGGTCTGCAACCGGAGCAGGGTCGAGACGCCTGGTTGGCGGCCTTGAACGTTCGTGGTCGGCAGCGAGGTTTTGCAATCAATGGTTTGGCCGAGCGCGGGCTCGGATTCGGGTTCGACGACGATTTCGGCTTTCCCTTTTCCGGTGGTTTCGGGCGGAATTCACTGCTCCAGTTTCTGCCGACGCCAAAGCAGGTCAAACGGCCCGATGCCGACGGAAAGGAACAGATTTACTGGGAATACAAATTCTCACGGACTTTTCTTCCACAGGAACTCGGTCCTTTGACGTTCGGTCCGGCGAATGTCAAGGGCGTTTTCGCCGTTGCTGATTCGTCTTCCGCCAACGGAGCCCGGGGACAGCAGATTTACGCGATCGCACCGGCCGTTTCGGTTCAGGTCGTTGACGTTCCGAAAGAGCCGCGTCCCGCCGACTTCATTGGAGCGATCGGAACGTTTCAATGGAAGGTCGAATTGCAACCGCGAAAAGCCAGCGTTGGCGAGCCGTTGACGTTGACTCTTTCCTTGGCCGGTCGCGGTTCGATCGCCAATGTCACGCCGCCGGATCTTGCGAAGAATTCCGGGATTACGAAGAATTTCAAGGTTTATCCGCCGAGCGAGGAGGTTCGCGACGAAGTCTGCGCGTTTACCTACACGATCCGACCGACGGCGACGGGAAACGTTGTTTTTCCGTCGATTCCCATCACTTTTTTCGACACGGAAAAAGAAAAATTCGTGACGTTGGACAGCGAACCGATCACCGTGGAGGTTGCGGCGGCCGAATCGCTGCATCTTGCGACCGCATCCCATCCGGTCGGCGGCGAGTTGGAGCGTTCGCCGGAAGGACTCTTCGCCAATATGACTGCACCGCGAGGAGTTGTCGATCAATCGGTCGACTTCTTCCGTTGGGCTTGGATGATGGCATCGCTCCTGATCTGCTACGGCGTCTTGGCGGGAGCCGTGTTTGCTTGGAAGTCCTGGAACGCCGACCCGATTCGCCGTCGCCGCCGTGGAGCTTTTTCCAAAGCCAAGCGACGTTTAGCCGGGATCGAAGCCTCCGAAAAAAAACCGCTCGATATCGGCAACGCCTTGCAAGGCGTCCTGATCGGTTATGTTGCCGACCTGACCGACGGCGTCGAACAGGGCATGACACCGAAAGACGTCTGCGTTCGTCTCCTTGAACTCGGCGTTTCGCAACAATTGGTCGCCGAAGTTCGAGGAGTTCTTGAAACACTCGACGGCGCCCGATTCGGTGGACTCGATCTTCGCTCTTTCGATGATCTCGCCAATCGGATCCGACGCCTTCTTGACGAGATTGCCGGAGTACCGGCTAAATAGCGCTATGTAGCCGGTACTCCGCTTCTTAGCCGGTACTCCGCTTCATTAACTCATGATTTCCCGAAGGCGACCGGCCTTGGACGGCGCAAGCATGACGGGAACGTCATATCCCCGAGTGTTCGGAAGCGGAGCGTCCGGATTGATGCCCGACAACTCAAAAATGCTCCCGAGCAAGTCCTGCGGCTCCACTGGACGATCAACCGGTTTGTTACCGAATTCGTCGGAGGCGCCAACGACTTTGCCGCCAACGAAACCGCCGCCCGCGACCAACGCTCCGAAACAGTCGCCGAAATGATGACGTCCGCCAAACCAAGGGGCGTTTTGATCGACTTTCGTTGTTCGACCGAACTCGCCGCACATCCAGACGATCGTCGAGTCCAACAAGTTACGAGCCGCCAAGTCCTCGAGAAGGGTCGCCAAACCGGCGTCGAGTTCCGGCAATTTTCGGTTCATCACGTCAAAATGACGTTTATGCGAGTCCCAGCCCGGATAGTTGATCGTAATGTACGGAACTCCGGCCTCCACCAAACGCCGGGCGACCAAGCAAGATTGTCCGAATTGGTTGCGACCGTATTTGAGCCGGGTTTCGTCGTCTTCCGTCGTCAAGTCAAACGTTTTGACCGCTGAACCGGTGATCAAATTGTAGGCCGCGTCGACCGAGGAGTCGATTTGCTGATAGAGCGGATTGTCCGGGTCCGCCTGACCAAGGGCGTCGAGCTGTTTAACGAAATCCTTGCGGAGCGCCTGCCGTTCCGGTGTCATGCCACGAACGACAAAGCCGGAAACAATAAAGGGGTCCTGATTCGGATTGCCGCCGGTCACGAAGGGCTTGTATTTCGTGTTGAGAAAACCGGATTCCGAGAATCGGCCCTGTCCGGTCGTCAACACGACATAAGGCGGAATCGGATTATCGTATCCGTTGTCGACGCCCTTGAACAACGAGGTCACGGCTCCGGTGTTCGGATACACGATGCCGCCGCCCGGTGTGCGACCGGTCTGCATGATGTACGCCGCCGTCTCATGATTATTGTTTCCGTGCGTCATCGATCGGATGACCGAAAACTTTTCAGCTTGCGCGGCGAGTTTTGGAAGAAGCTGCCCGATTTTCATACCAGGCGCCGCCGTGTCGAGCGGCTTGCCGTACGGCCCGCAGTAAGCGGTACCGGCTTCCGTTTTCGGATCGAACATGTCGATGTGTGCCGGTCCGCCCCACTGCCAAATTTGGATGACGGACTTTGCCTTGCCGGGTTTGAACGGCGTCGCCGACGGGGCCGGCGGAGCGTCCTGCGGCGGGGCCGGAGCCTGTCCGAACGCGCTTGGCAGCGAACCGAGCGATGCAACTGCAGCCGCCCCGAGACCCGAGGCGAGAAACTGTCGACGAGTAGTACTCATAGTCGTTTCAACGGTTAGCCGCATCGGCCTCCGATGCGATTGAAGTTGAACCGGACAAAACAACAGCGCGTCGGAGGCCGACGCGGCTAATGAGCTGGAATGAGCTAGCTAATGAGCTGGCAAAGTCTATTTCCCGTTCGCCCACCAATTAGCGCCGGTAACACCGAGGAGTTTTTCCCGTTGCTTGTCGATCGCGTTGTTGAGCGTCGCCTTTTCCACTGCGGCAAACGGATTGATTTCGACGCCGCCGCAGGCAACGACGAAGGTTCCGCCGTTTTTCGAAATGGTCGACTTACTCTGCACGAACTGCGGCGTCGGATAGTTGAGCATTTTCAGGACGGTTTCGTCGGCGAAGGCGGGCAGCTTGCAATTCGCGGCATCAAGGAGTCCTTCCCGTTGGATCAGGGCGACCGTGATCGCGATTTCCATGCAGTTTTTCAGTTCGGCGAAGACCGGATCGACTTTTCCGAGCGAGTCGTAATTCTTCGTCATTTTGTCGCACCAATTAATTGCGACTTTGTCCAATTTACCGGTCGACTGTCGCGACCCGCTTCGGGAGTCGACGTATTCGTCTTCCGAAAGGGCCTTGACCTTGACGTCTCCGAGTTCCCACGTCAATTTTTTCGAATCGTGCGTCACGGTGCTGTATTCGGGAGCCAACCAGAATCGCGGATTGATCTGTTTCGGACGTCCGCCGAGCATGCTGGTATAGCTCGGCAACTTGTTTCCCAGCATGGCGGATTCTTGACCGAGTCCGATTTTTTTCATTTTGTAGTCGGCAGCGACGAGAATTTTTCCGAAGCGGCTCTTTTCCGGAACGCCTTTAATCGAAACGACGTTCAATCCATAAGCTTTTTCGAGGTTGGTGGCGTAAGCATCGACGTCCTTGGCCGTCGGCGGCGGCAACGTTCCGAGTTTCGCGATATTTGCCAACGCTTCCGGCGTCGGGTCAATCGAGCAGGAAATCACGGTGGGGCGCTGCTGGTTGTTCCAAGCCCGATACACGGTCAGGAGGTCTTCCAGGCGGAGAACGGGTTTGCCGCTGCTTTTTCCGACGACGTAACCTTGGGCGTCGACTTTCCAGCCTTCGGCGGGACCAACGAGCAGGATGTCGTTTTCTTCCGGAACGACGACGATATAACGAATCGCGGTCAAACCGCCGAGATAGCGGACGGCATCCGGAAATTCTCCTTCTTTCGCGATGATCTGCCGCATCTGTTCGTCGAGTTTCTTCAACGAAATTTTACGGATCGTCGATTCTTGATTTAAATCGGCGGGAAGCGGTTCGAGAAGCTTCGTCAAGGTTTTACCGACTTCGTCCATCGCCTTTTTCGGAGCCGTCTGGAGAACGCCGTTTGCATCAATCTCAACACCACCGACGACCGAGCCACCGAAATACGTGCTGGACGGCGTAATTTGAGCGTCCAACGAGGACAATGAAATCAATGAAACCGCCAGAACAACCACCCCGACAAAGAGGTTTCGCAACGTCAAATGCATCCGAACCATGACCGTTTCCTTTTGTATTTTTCGAGTTTATTGATCGGCTTGCCGTCGAAGAACGACGACAGCGCTCCATTCGATACTCTTAAATTACCTTATTCCGTGCTTTAAAGCAAGACGCAATCGCTGTCTCGAAACGAAATTTCGAAAAATCTTTCGCGGAAAAAAACTTCGGGGGGACCGGGACCACAGGTCCCGGCTCTCGATCGAGTCCCGACTCTTGATTGCTTGGCGGCAGTTATCGATTGACGATTCCGAACATCGTCAGGTCCTTACTGTAAATCTGTCGCGGCGGCTTGACGGTTGCGTCGACGACGATTTCAGCCCGACTCGTTGTCCCTTGACGATCGAAGAATCCGACGACCTGCGCCCGATAGACGTCGCCGCCGGTCGTCAGGCGACCGGAGAGCTTTTTCATTGTTTCCTTGTCGACGATTTTCTCTGACAGCAGCCAGACGGAATGCCGAAATCGTCCGTCTTTTTTCTCGCCGCGACTTCCCCGAAGCGACAAAATTCGGGACACGGTTTCCGAGGTCAACTCGGGAACCGCCGACAGCACGATCCGTGACGCCTCGTTGAGGTTGATCCGCCCCGCAACGACGACCGTCGAACTCGTCGTCGCGATGTCGAGCAATTTTAAAAATTTTTCTTCGCTCGCCGAGTCGTTCAGCGTGAACGGACTTTTGAGCGTCGTCGAAGTTTCCTTGACCGTGATTTCGGCATCGAGCAGATCGACGGGATCCGCGATATTGCCGTTGTTTTTTCGCCAGGCGACGACGAAATCGACCGATTCCTTGTCGAGTCCGGCGGCGTTCAACTGTTCTTCGAGAAATTCGAGGTTGCCGTCGTTCAGGTAGAACCGCGCCTTGCCGGTCGGATCGACAAGTTTTTCGGCACTGAGTGTCGTCAGGAGGAAACACCACGGCAGCGCGGCCGGATTATCCTGTTGAAACAGCGTGTTTTCCTCCATCGGCTGCACCATCTCGTCGGTTTGGACGGCGAGTTCGCTTTGGAGCCGTTCAAAGGAACTCATATCGGCCCCGTACGTAAAGTTTCCGTCGGTTCCGAAAAGCAATTGGCGGGTCATGTCGCGGACCAACAGGAGTTCTTCCAGCGACACCGGAACGGCGTTGCGCGGCCGGTACGGAGCGCCGGTCCGTTCGTAATGGTCGAGTTCCGCGCCGGAGGGTCTCGCCGTTTTGTCGGCGTCGATCCAATCGAGAAGCGAGTCCGCAATCGACGGCGTCATGCCGGGCAATTTCATGAGGGACTTTGCTCCCTGACCCGGCGATTCAAGGTCCCATTGCAACACGCTGCCGAGATGCAGCCGCGTCGACTCGTTGACCAGTCCGTAGCGGACGCCGACGAGATGCTCCTGTTCGATTTTCGGCGAAAAGACCGTGAAGCGACCCGCTCCGCGACCGCTGCGGCCGACGCTTGCCGGAACGACTTCCACGGCCCGAAACCAGGTCGGATTGTCGTAAAGCCGATCCGTTGAGCTTACTTCGGCGGCACGCTGCTCAGAAAAATAAAAAGCGTCGACGAAATCCGTTTCGCTGGGAGCCTGTTCGTTCGGCGTCACGGCAACGGTTTGGGCGACCGCTTCAGTTCCTGATTGAACGAGCTGTGCCGCTTGGAGTTCGTCGCCACGCAATCGGGTTGCTTCGTATTCCGTCGTGAGCAGCGAGACCAGCGCAAGGGCGCCCACGGCGAGCATCGCCAGGACGATCGTTACCACGAACAGGATCATGCCGTTGCGTTTCATCGAATCAATCTCACCAAAGAGCCGGGGACGGAGCCGTACTCGGCGCAGTCCCCGGATTGATCTATGCGGCGGTCCGGGGACTACGCGGAGTACCGCTTCGTCCCCGGCTCTTTGAAGAAAAAATTAAAGGTTTTCCAACAGATCGAGCAGCGTTTTTTGCGTGTATCCGCCGCGGATCACGGTCGGTTCCGTGGGGTGCTTCGGATCGTAGATTACCAACACGGGAACCTGTTCCGGACCAAACTCGCGGAGGAATTTCGTGCCGTCGCCTTCCTTCGTGCAGTCAACGACGAACGACGCGATCTCTTTTTGTTCCAGCAAATCGAGAATCGGCTTCGTTTCGAGGACGAACGCTTCGAGAGTCTTACAGGTCAGACACCAATCCGCCGTGAAATCGGCGATCACGGGCCGACCGGTCTTCAGGGCTCGTTCAAAAATTTCCGGCGTGTAGGGTTTCCAATGCTTCGCCTGAGCGTCCTGCCGCGGCGTCCTGCGGTCGATCCGGTATTTCATCGCGGTTTCCAGCGTGTAATGGTTCTCGATTCCCGGTATCTGGAACGAAAAGATGAGAACGACGCCGAGCACGATCAGCGACGCGATCCAGGCCCGAATCCGGGCTGCGGCGGTCGCGGAGTATTCGAGATGTCCGATCATCCAGCAGGCGAACCAAATCGCGAACAGTAGGGCGACCGTCGGCAGCAGACGTTCGAGCTGCACGAAATACAGGATCCAGACGACGGCGAACAGCAGGCAGAATCCCATGATTTTCTTGAACGTCTCCATCCAGTCGCCGGGTTTCGGCAGGAATCGGAGCAGTTCGGGAAACGCGCCGATCAAAAGATACGGCGACGCCATGCCGAGGCCGATGAATCCGTAGGCGAGGAAAACGGAAGACGTTTCGCCGGCCCGGATTTGCAGGTCGGCCCAGTTGACGGCCGGACTGAGCAGCGGGGCCCCGCAGGGAATCGCAAGGAGCGTCGTGATGATTCCCTTGAAAAACGCGCCAAGAAAACCTTCCTGCCGCATCAACTCGCCGGATTTGCCGGTTCCGAGGAAACCGGGAACGGAAAGTTCCCAAACGTCCATCAAGCTCAGCGCCATCGCGAACACGACGCAGACCATGATGATGTTGAACAGGTCGAACGTAAACATTTTGCTCAACCCGACGCTCAGGAACGCAAGCACGAAGAACACCGAGAGGAGGCCGAGCGAATAGGAAAGGTTCAGCGCGAAGGCCCGGATCCGGCTTTTCCCCGCCTGTTCGAAGAACGAGAGAATTTTCAGGCCGATCACGGGAAGCACGCACGGCATGATATTCAGGATGATGCCGCCGAGAAAAGCGTAGAGCAGGGCCGTACCGAGTCCGGTGACTTCCGTGATTTCCTTCGGTTTGACCAGCTTCGGCGTGATCGGAGTGTCAGAAGCCGGAACATGTTCGACTTCCGGAAGCCGGATGAACTGAGCCGGAACCGTTTTGGCGGCGGCGAACAGCGGCTTCAGATCGTAATCCGAATCAAATTCGGCGTCGAAGGGAATCGAGACCGGAATGCAGGTTCCGCCTTCGCCTTCCTGGCAAACCTGTCCCTTGAGGGTTCCCTGCAGCGATTGCGGTTTTTCTTTCACATCGAGCAGGACAAGCCAGATGATCTTGCCGTCGTGACTTTCAATCGGAACGTCGAAACCGACAACCTTGTCGTCGACATGCGGCGGCTTCGTTGGAAAGATCGCCTTGACCCCGCTTCCCTCCGGCAGTTCGAACGTCGTTCGGATCGTTCCGCCTTCCGGTTGCGTGACGCTGTAAAGATGCCAGGTCGGTTCGGTGTCCGCTTCGACGACGAGATAATAGTTCCCTTCGGCGGCGGCGAGCAGCGACTGGAGCTTGACGTAGGAACTCGGCGCCCGAACGGCGTCCGGAACGCTGAAACTATCGAGATCGTACAGACCGCCGAGATCCAACTTCTGCGTCGCCGCCGAAGCGGTTACGGAAAGCAGAACGACGAGGAGAAAAGCGAGAAGTCGGTTCATAAAATATCCCCAAAATAACAGCCGGAATGAAGGCGGTATTCCGCCGTAATGACGGTCGCTCTGTTTTTTGAATGTTCAACGAACCGTCATTACGGCGAGTACGCCTCCATTCCGGCTTTTATTGTTTATATTTTCGTAACGCCCGGCATGGCGATGGGATAGTTCCCGTTTTCGTCCGGCATCACGGGGGCGGGGCCGTCCATCGTCAACTTATCGAGGTCCGGAGCGAGCTCGGTATTCGACGCCATCGCCTCGTCCCAAGTTACGGTCTGTCCGGATTCTGCGGCCATTCGACCGAGGATCCCGACCATCGTGGTCTTGCAGCAGCGTTCCGACTCGTTGATCGGCTTGTCGTTGCGGATACAATCGAACAGGACGTCGTGTTCGACCTGGTATTGGTCCTTTTTCGGACCGTCCTTGTATTCCCAGAGCAAGTTCTCGGCGACGGGATTATGTCCTTTGTAGATTCGCGGATTCGGAACGCCTTCGCCGATGATCGCGCAGCCGGTCGCTCCGTGAATCGTCGATTGGAAACAGTTCCAGGTTCCGTTTTGGTGACGTCCCTGGGCGAACAGCCGGGTTCCGTCGGCGAAGGTATATTCCACGCCGAAATGGTCGAACTGCTGATCTTTTTCCGTTCGGGTTTGTCGGCCGCCCATTCCCTGCGCGGAAACCGGATAGCCGCCCTTCGCCCAGCAGCAGACATCGAGATTATGGATCAACCAATCGAGTAAGAACGTTCCGTTGAGCCAGGAGAAGCAACTGTAATTGCGAATCTGGTTGGCGACGACGCTTTCGCCTTCCCGACGCGGCGAAAAGCCGACGGGACCGTGTTCCCGGTACGCCCAGCAGGTGATCCGTTCGCCGATGATTCCGTTGTGGAGCTGTTCGACGGCCTGTTGGAGCGGAATGCTGTGTCGGCTCATCAAGCCGCCGACGACCTTCAAATTTTTCTGCTTGGCAAGCTCGCCGGCCTTCATGATCTTGCGAACGCCGGGAGCGTCGACGCCGAACGATTTTTCCATGAAAACGTTGACGCCTTTTTCCACGGCGTATTCGACGTGCATCGGCCGGAAGGCCGGGGCCGTCGCCAACAGGATCACGCCCCCGGGACCGACGGCGTCGATCGCGTGCTTGTATCCGTCGAGTCCGACGAACTTTTGGACGTTGGGATCGACGTCGTTCGGATATTTTTCCTTCAGACGCGGCAGCAGTCCGTCGACTTTGTTTTCAAAGACATCGGCGAGCGCAACGAGTTTTTTCGGTCCCGTGGTATTCAGGGCCTGCATGACGGCGCCGCCGCCGCGACCGCCGCACCCAACCAGAGCAACCTTGATCGTGTTTTCTTCGGCGGCGTGGACGCGAGACGTTGCGGCAGCAAGGACAGCTCCGGCGGCGAGAACGCTGCTTTGCTTTAGGAACTCTCGACGGGAAGAACGAACGGTTCGACTTTTCATGGACATGAAAACCTCCATTGATGGAAAAACGATTGTCAACCACAAGGTTTTTATTCTACTGTCCGGATAATAAAAAGAAAACCCTGCTCTTGCAGCCCCCACGAGGAATAAAAGACCGAATGATAACCGGAAACGAAGCCGTACTCGGCACAGCGCCCGGTTAACGCCGCCAATTGCCGCAATGAACCGGGCAGGATTCTACAAGGGAACGACAATATTGTCGCTCCCTGCTTTCAAAAGAGCAAAATTTGTCACCAAACAAGGTGATCGATCAGCCCGGTTTATACAAAAATTCTTCGTATCTATTTATCATCAAAGACATTAGAACGATTTACAATTTTTACTCTTCCTTGGCACATCAATTGCACACACTTTTCTTAAGTGTGGCACCACACTTTTTGAAAGTGTGGCGTGTTTGCGATAATGTCTGTCGACAGGCATTGATCGATGTTGCCGTACAGGGTTTTCCGTTGGAAATTCTTTTCGATTCATTTCAATTCAGGAGACGACTATCATGATCAAGGAGTTCAAGACCGCGCATCCATATAATCCGTTTTCCGTGGCCCAAGCCCAAATCGACAAAGCGACCACCGCGTTGGGACTCGATGAGGGAACTCAGGCTTTTCTTCGGACGCCGCAGCGAGAATATGTTTTTTCGCTTCCGGTTCGCATGGACAACGGAAAGTTTACCGTGTTTCAAGGGTTTCGAGTCCAGTTCAACACGGCGCGCGGACCGGCCAAGGGAGGAATTCGTTGGCATCCTGATGAAACTCTCGACACCGTTCGGGCCTTGTCCGCTTGGATGACTTGGAAAACGGCGATTGTCGACATTCCGCTCGGCGGCGGCAAGGGCGGTGTGATCTGCGATCCCAAAACGATGTCGGATGGCGAAAAGGAGCGATTGGCCCGGGCTTACGTTCGGGCCGTGAGTCGGGAAATCGGCATTACGAAAGACATTCCGGCGCCGGACGTCTACACCAACGGCCAGATCATGGCGTGGATGATGGACGAATACGAATCCATCATGCAGGAACACCATCCCGGCGTCATTACGGGCAAGCCGCTCGCCTTGGGCGGTTCGCAGGGACGGGGGGATGCAACGGCTCGGGGCGGTATATATCATGTCCGCGAGGCAGCCAAAGCCTATGGTATCGGCCTGGAGGGCGAATCCATGGCGATCCAGGGTTTCGGCAACGCCGGCCAGTATGCCGCGCTGCTCGGCGAGGAACTGCTCGGCATGAAACTGGTCGCCGCCTGCGACTCCAAGGTCGGATTTTATAACAAAGACGGAATCGACGTCCGGGAAATCGTCGAGTACAAGGAAAAGCACGGCTCCTTGCAGGGTTTCAAACACGGCAAGGAAATCTCGCCCGACCAAGTTCTTGAGACCGAATGCACGGTACTGTTTCCGTCCGCGTTGGAAAACTCGATCAACGGAAAGAACGCCAAAAAGATCAATTGCCGGATTATCTGCGAATTAGCCAACGGTCCGACCACGCCGGAAGCCGACGTAATCATCGACAAAAAGGGAATTGTCTTGATTCCCGACTATCTGGCGAACTCCGGCGGCGTGACCGTATCGTACTTCGAACAGTGCCAGAACGCCCAGAATTACTATTGGCCGGAAGACGTGGTTCATGAACGGCTCGACCGGAAAATGACCGATGCCTTCATCGCGGTGTATGAAATGAGCGTTTTGAAAGACTGCAGCCTCCGCGACGCCGCCTATCTGGTCTCGATCGAGCGGGTCGCCAAGGCGTGTAAACTCCGCGGCTGGATTTAACCCAATTCGTTAAAATAAAAGCCGGAAGGGAGCCGGTACTCCGGCGTACTGACGGATCATCCGATTCAACTCGCATTTTTCCGTCAGTACGGCGAGTACGCCTCCCTTCCGGCTGCTATGCCGACCACGACAAACAAACGAATATCAAGCGAACTTGGGAGTCGCCTCCCGAGGCGCTTGGTGTCCGTTTTTTCTTGTTTTCCGTCAAATCCTCTCTGGACAGAATTCATGGAATCGATATGATGAATCGCTGATGCCGTGACATCGACCGACGTTGGTCGACCGATGGTCCGACCCTTCGTCCATCCTACTCAGCGAGAACCTTCCATGAATCCTACTGCCTCACATGATCAGCGGGAAGCGGCTCAACAGCACCTCGGCGATGCCGTTTCGAAAGCGCTTCACCCGTCCCCCCTCCACACGGTCGTTCGCGAAACACACGAACACTACAATCCTTTCGCCGTAGCACAGCAGCAGGTCGATGTCGCGGCCGAAACACTGAAACTGGATCGCGCGACCCACCAACTGCTTCGTAATCCGGAACGTGAAGTTCACGTTCGGTTCCCCGTCAAAATGGACAGTGGGGAAATCGACATTTTCCACGGTTTCCGCGTTCAGTACAGCACGGCGCGCGGACCGGCCAAGGGTGGAATCCGTTGGCATCAGGACGAAACGATCGACACCGTCCGCGCCCTGAGTTGTTGGATGACGTGGAAAACGGCGGCGTTGGATCTTCCTCTCGGCGGTGGTAAAGGCGGCGTCGTCTGCGACCCTCGCAAACTGTCCGAACAGGAAAAAGAACGTGTTGCTCGGGGATACATGCGGGCCGTCGCCAAGAGCATCGACCCGAATTGGGACGTTCCGGCTCCCGATGTCGGTACCACGCCCCAGATGATGGCCTGGATGCTCGACGAATACGAAGTCATTACGGGCAAACGGATTCCGGGACTGATCACCGGCAAGCCGATCGGCTTGGGCGGCTCGCAAGGTCGCGCCGACGCAACCGGTCGCGGCGGCTGTATCATCGCTCGTGAAGCCGCAAAGGCGTTCAATATGCCATTGGAAGGCAAGAGCATGGTTGTTCAAGGCTTCGGCAACGTCGGCAGCTACGCCGCGCTGATCGGCGAAGAGATGCTCGGCATGAAAATCATCGCGGTTGGAATGGTCGACGGCGCCCTCTACAATCCCAAGGGAATCGATGTTAAGGCATTGGCCGAGTTCAGCAAGCACCACGGTGGAACGGTCGTCGGTTTTTCCGGCGCGGAACCGCTTCCGATGCACGAACTGCTGACGATGGAATGCGACCTGCTCGTTCCCGCCGCGTTGGAAGGCGTTCTCACGCCGGATAATGCGTCGAAAGTCAAGGCCAAAATGATTCTCGAACTCGCCAACGGTCCCACGACGCCGGAAGCCGACGCGATTCTCAACGAACGGGGAATTATCGTGCTGCCCGACTTCCTGGCCAACGCCGGCGGCGTCACGGTGTCGTACTTCGAACAGACCCAGAACTCGTACAATTACTACTGGGAAACGGACGAAGTTCGAAAACTGCTCGACCGCAAGATGTCCAACGCCTTCAAGGCGATTTTCGAGATGAGTGTCGCTCGGAAGGTTTCGCTCCGCGACGCCGCGTTTCTCGTCGCCGTTTCCCGGGTCGCTGAAGCCTGTAAGCTTCGCGGTTGGGTCTGAGCCAAGTCGTCGTCTCGTCTTTGAGTCGCGATGTTGAATAGAGCCTTGACCTGTGGTCGCGGGTTAAACAGAGCCGTGACCTGCGGTCACGGAGCGAAAAGGCAATCCTTTTCCTCCGAGACCACAGGTCACGGTTCGTTTTTCAATGAGACGCAAAGCGTAAAAAAGAATTACGTTTCGCTCGATGGTTGACTTTGTGGATTGTGTCGATAAAATACACCAAGTCGGATGCACTGTTTGCGTCGACTGGAGAAAATCGATCGATCCACCGTTTCGCGGAAATGGGAGGTCGATCATTGCTCATTCCATTTCCCCCAGGAGAGAATTATGAACAAAACCATCGTTTCCCTGTTTCTGGTCGCTTTGGCCGTGTGCGTCGCGACCAGTGTGAGCGTTGCCGCTGAACCGCCGCAACCCGTTCAAGCCGTCGAAGCTGTTGTGGTCGTCGACCAACCGATTGGCCCGTGTGTACCGGCTTGCTGTCCGGCACCGTGCGTCCCTTGTGATCCGTGCGTCCGTCCGGCTCGTCACCACAAAGTTCGTTGCTTCCGTCCGGTTCCGGCTCCGTGTCCGCCGCCGTGCTGCGAACCGGTGGTCTGTAACATTCCGTGTGTCAAGGCCGTCCAGAAGGTCGGCTGCTTCGGTCGCTGCCGGACTGTTTACGTTCTCTGCGATTGCGCTTGCTGTCAGAACGGTTGCTGCGAGAGCTGCGACGGTTGCGTACAGAAGGTTCGCGTCGGCTGCCGCATCATCACGGCTCGGATTTGTACCTGTTGCTGTCCGGCTCCGTGCGCTCCCTGCAACTAACGAACGGAAGCGTTTCCGATTACGTTTTTGCTGAAGCCGTCTTTTCTTTCGATGAAAGAAGAGGCGGCTTTTTCATTAGGACACGAGCCAATAAACGACCTCAAGAGCCCCAAGTGCAGGCGGCCGAAAAATCAATACGGCGCCGGAACTTGGGGGTTGAAGCGGCAATTGATATTGTACGATTGTAAACGTTATTTTGCCGAGGCTCCTAGCTGGCGCGGCTCTGAATTCATTTTTATCTGGGACTCAGCAACAAAGCGGAGAGCTTGCGCGGAACAATCGAGGTGGAACCGTTTTTCGTGTCTCGGGGGCATTGTCTTCGAAATCGGAAAATTCTACAATAGGGGCGACACATTGATCTCTATTGCCGGTAAGGAAAGAACATGAAATTACGAATCATTCGCGTCGATCTTCCGCTGAAGCATGTTTTTACGACATCACGAAGCTCCGTGAGCGTCGTCCGAACGATCGTCGTCGAATTGGAACAGGACGGTCTGCGCGGTCACGGCGAAGCGTTCGAAGATCCGTTTTACGGTACCGACATTGAAACGATGATCAATGTCGTCGAACAATGTCGGGAGTTGGTCGAACACTATGCGCTGGCCGATCCGGTCGCGTTCTGGCGGCATCTGAAACCGATTCTCGGCAGGAATAAGTTTGCGCAATCGGCGGTCGATTGCGCCGCGTGCGATCTCTGGGGCAAAATGAAGAACAAGCCGCTGTGGAAGATTTGGGGGCTTACCCTCGATCAACTGCCGAAGTCCAGTCTTTGCATCGGTCTGGACTCGAAGGATCGAATTCTTGAGCGGTTCGCCGAGTCGCCGGATTGGCCGTCGTATCGGATCAAGCTCGGCGAAAAGAACGACATGGAAATCCTCCAATTGTTACGGCAGCAGACGACTGCTCCCTTTCGGGTCGACGTCAACGGAGCGTGGGATGTCGATACCGTGATGAAAAATCTCGCCGTGATGAAGGATCTGAACGTCGAACTGATCGAACAACCACTCGCTGCCGATGATTGGGACGGAATGAAAAAACTGCGGAAGGAAATCAAGAAGAAAAACTACGAAATTCCGGTGTTCGCCGACGAATCTTGGAAAACGGAGGAAGATATTGATCGTTGCGTCGATCTTTTTGACGGAATCAATTTGAAATTGGCGAAATGCGGCGGCCTGACTCCGGCCCGTCAAGTCGTTGGAAAGGCCAAGCATCTCGGCTTGAAATTGATGAGCGCGAGTTCGGTTGAGTCGACGATCGGTGTTTCCGCGGTTTGTCAGTTAGCGCCGCTGCTCGACTATATCGGCGTCGACGGTCCGCTGATGATCGAAAAGAAAGTCGGAATCGGCGTCCACGCCGAAAAAGGAAGGCTCGTCTTTCCCGACGAAAACGGAACCGGCGTCCGACCGATATTTCGGTGAGGATAAGGGGCGAGGGATTAGGGGCTAGGGGCTAGTAATTTCAGGTCGACCTTTGCTCGATCTGATTGCTGTTCTTTGGCTCAAAATCCCATCCCCTATTGCTAATCCCTAACCCCTAACCCCTAACCCCTACCCCCTAACTCCTCATGAAACGACGACAATTTCTCGGTGCGGCGGCGCTCGGTGCCGGCGTTTTGGCAACCGGCCTTCCATTGCGTGCTCAAGAAGAGGCGAAAAAAGAGCTTCCGCCGGTTCCGCTCGTCCAACTGACGAAGGACGTTAAATGCAGTCGGATCGGCTTCGGAACCGGCATGCGAGGCGGTATGAGGCAGTCCAATTTAACTCGAATGGGCTGGCCGAAGGGAATCGAACTTCTCCATTTCGCTTACGATCACGGTGTTCGGTTCTTCGACTGTGCCGACCTGTACGGCACGCATCAAATCGTCGCCGAAGCGATGACCGGCAAGCCGCGAGACAGCTACGCTCTCGGTACGAAAATATGGGTCCGCCCCGGTGGAATTCATGAAAAGGAACGGCTCGGAGCCGAAGAGGTCGTTGCGAGATTCCTCAAGGAGCTAAAAACGGATTACATCGACCTCGTTCAGATTCACTGTATGGACAAGGACGATTGGACGACGACCTTTGCCCCCTACATGGAGCAGCTCGACGTCCTCAAAAAGAAAGGATTGATCCGCGCCCACGGAATCAGCTCCCATTCCAACGCCGCCACGGAGCTCGCCGCCAAGACGCCCTGGACCGATGTTGTGCATGTTCGGATCAATTCCGAAGGCATGAACATGGACGGTCCGAAAGACGACGTCGCCGGAAAAATCGCCGAAACGGTCCGAACGGCCAAGCTCTGCACGGACGCCGGAAAAGGAATCATCGCGATGAAAGTCGTTGGCGAAGGCAAAATGTCGAAAGATCCCGAGATGCGAAAGAAATCCACCGAATTCGTCAAGGGACTCGACTGCGTCAACGTGATGATCGTCGGCTTCGACGAAATTTGGCACATCGAAGAGTTCATCCGAAACGCCGTTTAAAAAAATTTCCGCCGTTAGCCGCGTCGCCCTGCGACGCGCTGATGCTCGAGAAAACTCTACTTATTTTCCGCCCACCCCTTCGAATTGGCATGACAGAGCAACACACCCCGAACGAACACTCTCCTGAGCAACACGGACACGGCGGCGGCGTTCCCCCCTTGGGACTCGTCGCCTTGATCATTTTTTTCCTTCTCTGCGGTTACGGTTTCATGGCCTCGCAGGGAATTCCCCAAGGCTGGACGCGGCAGGCCGTCGAAGCGGAGAGTCACGGAGCGGCCGGACACGCTGCCGATGTTGACCACGCCACTCATGAAGGACACGACCACGCCGACCACGGCGTTCCGGGACCGCGGGTTGAGGAAAAAGCTCCGGGCGTCGACGCTCATGCCGAGCCGCATCATCCGCCGTACTACATGGTCGCTCCGTTCGCCCTGTTGTTGCTCTGCATCGCGGTTTTGCCGTTGATTCCGGCGACCGCTCATTGGTGGGAGAGCAACCTGCATCGTTTTTACGTTGCCGCCGGACTCGGACTCCTTACGCTGCTCTACTACGCTTTAGCTTGCGACTTTCCCGTCGACAGGCATTGGCCGGCCCATTCGGTTGTTTCCGCGGCGGAACACGGACGTTCGGCTGTCGCCCAAACGATCTTTATCAACGCGATTGTCGGCGATTTCATCCCGTTCATCATTTTGCTCTTCTCGCTCTTTACGATTACCGGCGGCATCCGGATCGAGGGCAACTTGAAGGCGAGTCCGTTCGTCAACTCGGTGATTCTCTTCATCGGAGCCGTGCTGGCGAGTTTCATCGGAACAACGGGAGCCGCGATGCTCCTGATCCGGCTCCTGCTCGAAACGAACAAGGAGCGAAAATACAAGGTCCATACGGTCGTTTTCTTCATCTTCTGCGTTTGCAACTGCGGCGGCTGCCTCACGCCGCTCGGCGACCCGCCGCTGTTTCTCGGATATTTGAAGGGAGTCGACTTTTTCTGGACGATGAACCTTTGGAAAGAATGGGCCTTCGTCAACTGTATTTTGGTCGGCCTTTATTTCCTTTGGGATACGGCTTGGTACTATCCGAAGGAATCGAAGGAAGATAAAGAAAACGACAACAACCACCAAAGCGGCCTGAAAATTTCCGGTCTCGGCTTGAATCTTCCATTGCTTCTCGGCGTCGTCGCGGCAGTCGCTTTGCTTTCGCCGACGAAACCGGTGCTCGGAACCGAAAAACTCGTCGATGGCGGCTGGTATCCTTGGTATTTTCTGCGGGAAGCGATCCAACTCGGTCTCTGCGCGATCTCGTTGGCGTTCGGCGGTCGAAAGATCCGGGAAGCCAATTCGTTCAACTTCGCGGCGATCATCGAAGTCGCGGCCTTGTTCTTCGGAATTTTTATCTGCATGCAGGCGCCGCTGCAAATCCTGAACGTCGAAGGCAAGAACGTCGTCGCCCAGGCCAAAGCGAAGCTCCACGCTGAAGAGCCCATCCTGTTTTTCTGGGCGACCGGTTCGCTGTCTTCCGTTCTCGACAATGCTCCAACTTACGTCGTGTTCTTTGAAACCGCGAAGTCGCTGTCGCCGAACTCCGAAGAAGAACTCAAAAAGGATCCCCATTTCGTCGAATTATACGACAAAGGCCAAATGGTTCCGGTCGGAACCGGTTTCATCGAATTCCATCTCCTCGCCGCAGTGTCGCTCGGAGCGGTGTTCATGGGAGCGATGACGTATATCGGCAACGGTCCGAACTTCATGGTCAAGGCGATCGCGGAACAGTCCGGCGTCAAGATGCCGAGCTTTTTCGGATACATGGTCTACAGCTTCGTGCTCCTGTTGCCGTTGTTCTGCCTGATGGTCTTACTCTTTTTGTGATCGTTGTTAGCCGCGTCGGCCTCCGACGCGCTTTGACGTAAGGAAGCGCCAATGTTTACGATCCGTTGCACGACTTGCGAAGCCCGACTCGGCGTCAAGGACGAGACGCTGATCGGACAGATTCTCGCCTGCCCGAAATGCGGCAGCATGGTTCTCGTTGCGCCGCCGAATGAAGAGAAAAAATCGGAGCCCCGTGAACCGGAGCTTATCCACGAGCCCAGCGAGCCGGAATCTGTGGTTCCGAATTCTCTGACGGCCGCGCCGGTTCCGCCCTCTCTTCCCGAAGCCGGTCCCTCCGACTCGGAGCTCCGTTTGAGAAAATTTCTCTTCGGCGTCTTGGCGGGTTTTGTCGTCTTTCTAATTTTCGGTGTCGGCATCCTGATCGTTCGCGGTAGGCAAGAAGAGCCGGGACCTGTGGTCCCGGTCCCCGAGATTGCGGTCCCGGTCCCCGAGGTTGCGGTCCCGTTACCACAGCCTGTAGTTCCGGGACCGCAGGTCCCGGCTCCGACTCCGGCTCTCGTTCCCGTTCCGGCCGTTCCGCAACCAATTGAGAAACCTGACGAACCGTCGCCGGTCGAGTCCGCCGAGGTTCCGGGACCGCAGGTTGAAGAAAAAGCTCTTGCCCCGCAGGTCGAGGAAAAAGTTCGTGAGGAAGCAAAGAAACCGGAAGCCGAGATCCGTACGACGACGGATTTGCTGGCCGACATGGAACGCAAACTGCCGGGCTTGGTGCAACCGGCCGCTGCCTTGGCGATCGACGTTCCGGCCCGGCTGCGGTTGCCGCTCCACGGACTCAAACTCGACAAGGTTTCGCTGGTCGGCGTCGTTCGGATGCTCAGCCGGTTGACGGAGGTTCCGATCACGCTGGATGTCGACGAGTTCCGTTGCCGGGGAATCGACATCGACGCTCCGATTTCTGGGGCCTACGCACCGGGAACCGCCGGCGAAACGCTCATCGCGGTCCTCACGCCGCTGAAGTTGGAGCCGGTGATCGAAGATCGGCAAGTTTTAGTAACGGTTCCGCAAGCGGAACGGGACAAATTGTCCGAAATGCCGTTTGACGTCAGCGACTTGGTGAACGGAACGCAGGATGCCGTCGATCTGCGAGGCAAGGTCGATCCGGAGGGAATTTTGTCGCCTGAACGACTTGCGGAACTCATCCGTCGGCTGATTGATCCGGTCGGTTTTTCCATAGAGGAAAAAGGACCGGATCAGCCGTCGCTCAAGATCGACGGCATGACGTTGGTCGTCAAACATCGTCGCCGGATGCTGGACGAAACGTTGCGTCTGCTGGAACAATTTCGAGTGCTGAGAAATTTGCCGCAAAAAACGAAAATCGTCGGCGAACTTTTGGTTCCCGAAGTCTTCGGTTGGGACGCCGTTCAGGCTCCGTTGACGATGAATTATTATCAACCGATTCAACTTTCGGAAGTTTTTCCGCAATTGGAAGCGGCGGCGAAGATTCGAATACTGGTCGATCACAAGGCCTTGAACCGGGCGTTGAGTCCGTTTTCGTCCCTGAAAGGAACCGTTCGCAGCGACCGGGGAACGGTCGACACGGCCTTGGAAAAGCTGTTGGCGTCGGTCGATACCGCTTCGCTGACATACCGAATCGTCGGCGCCGACGCCTTGGAAGTTACGACGCGCGACGTCGCCGGTCAACCGAACAAGATGAGCATCGAGGTTCATCGTTTCGAAACATCGGAACAACCGCTCCCCGATGGAGAAACGCCGGAAGAACTCGTTCGAACGATCCGAACCGCCCTCGAACGAGGATCGTGGAACGACGCCGGAAATTCCGAAACGCTTGGGCTCGGCGACATCGTGATCGACAAACCGTCCGGTTGCCTGATCGTCCGCCAAGGCCAACAGGTCCAACGCCTGTTGAGACTCTGGCTAGGAAAGAAGCAATCCCCCGCTCAATAAACCGCTTGCGTTTCAGCCGCGAAGCGCGTCCCCATATTCCGGCACGGCGACGAACAGCAACAGCAATCCAACGGCAACGGCAAGAAAAATCTGGAATTGTTCCCGATACCGTTTCCGGTGTTCGACTTGAAATTCGTTTCCCTGCATCCGGCCGAGTTGCGTGACGTAAATCAGGCCGAGATCGAAGGTTTTCCCCGCCGCCGGAATATAGAGTCCGTGAGTAATCGTCGCGATTTCCCGGAGAGATTTTTCGTCGACCTTCGACCAGACTTCGCGGCCGTCGTATTTCAGGAACGTTTTGTTTCCGGCGTCGTCGCGGATCGGAATTCGTCCGCCTTCGACGGTATCGCCCATTCCGATGCAGAGGATTGGGATATTCCGGGTCGCAGCTTCTTGAGCGGCTTCGAGCGGCATCGAATCTTGATCGTCTCCGTCCGTGATGAGAACGATCGCCTGATCGCGTCCGGACTCGGCCGACATTGAGGCCAAGGCTTTCCGGATGGCGTCGCCGATCGCCGTTCCACCGCGTGGGGCGTCGTTTGGACCGACGTTTTCGAGGACGTCGTTGAAAAACCCCTGATCGGTCGTCAGGGGGACTTTGACGATCGGTTTTCCAGCGAAGACGATCAGACCGATGCGGTCGCCGACGACGCGCTGCTGGAGATCGCGGATATCGGACTTCGCCCGTTGAAGCCGATTCGGCGGAACGTCTTCAGCCAGCATGGACCGTGAAACGTCGAGCAGCACGAAAACATCGGCGCCGCTCCGATGGACTTCTTCGAAAGAAACGCCGAATTGCGGTCCGGCAACGGCGAAAAACAGCAACGTGAAGGCGGACAACAAAACGCCGCCGCGAAATACGGCTCGGGTTCCGGAGAAGCGGGGAAAAAGCCGCTCAACCATCACCGGTTCGAGAAAACGTTCCGCCGCTTTCCGTTTCCGCTTGAACGACCGCCGAAGCAGCACGAAGAGCACCGGAATCAGCCAAAGCAGCAAGAGATAGGGCGGTTTCTCGAACACGGCGCAGTATTCAACAAAAGAGCCGGGGACGAAGGCAGTACTCTGCCGTAGTCCCCGGACGAGGAACGTTCTCAATCGTCGCCGCCGGCGTAATCGTCGTCGGTGATATCGTTATCGAATTCCGTATCCGCTTCGTTGTAGAATGTCGAGGTCAAATCGAGCGATTCGCCTTTTTTCGCGTTCGGAGCGGTTTCTGGAATATCTTCCAGCAGCGCGAACTTCGTCGCGGTTGCCGTGGTATCCTGTTTGGCGAGTTCTTCCGCCGCTTCGTGCCGGAACCGCCATTGAGCGGTCTGGTAGGAGCGGAAGCCGGTGCCCGCCGGAACAAGATGCCCGAGGATCACGTTTTCTTTCAAGCCGATCAAGTTGTCCGTCTTGCTGGCCAATGCGGCCTCGGTGAGGACTTTCGTCGTTTCCTGGAAGGACGCCGCCGAAATGAAGCTGGAGCTTTGAACGGCAGCCTTCGTAATGCCGAGGAGCTGCGTCGACGCGTGGGAAAGATCGGTTTTCTTTGCCGTCGCCGATTTGCCGCCGGCGGCGTATGTCTCATCGTTTCGCTGTTCGAACACGTCGCGCTGAACGATCGTCCCGACATCGAATTTCGTGTCGCCTGGGTCGGTGATTTTGACGCAAGCCGCAATGTCCTTGTTCGCCTTCTTGAACTGGAACTTGTCGATCTGGACCCCTTCGAGCAGTTTCGTGTCGCCGGCCGCCTCGATCTTGACTTTGCGCAACATCTGGGAGACGATGATCTCGATATGCTTGTCGTTGATCTTCACGCGTTGGCTGCGGTACACGTTCTGGATTTCGCGAACGAGATATTCCTGGACGGCTTCCTCGCCGGAGATCCGCAGGATGTCGTGCGGGACGAGCGGACCGTCGGTGATCGCCTGGCCGGCCTTCACGAAGTCGCCGGCGTGAACTCTCATATGTTTGCCGTGCGAAATCTCGTGGATTCGTTCCGCGCCGGTTTCGTCGTTCTTGATGACGATCGTCCGTTTGCCGTGCCGTTTTTCGCCGAGTTCGACGAGTCCGTCGATTTCCGCGATCACGGCCGGATCCTTCGGTTTCCGGGCTTCGAAAATTTCCGTAACACGCGGCAGACCGCCGGTGATGTCCTGCGTTCCGCTGACGTCGCGGGCCGTTTTCGCGAGCAGGACGCCCCGCTCGACCTTGGCCCCGTCTTCAACCTCGATGATCGCCTTGCCGGGAAGGTAGTAATAGTCGAGCGTTCCGGTTCCTTCTTCGTTTTTCAGGTCGATCTGCGGCTGCCGGTCGCCCTTCAGGTCGGTTACGATTTGTCGCATCTTACCGGTATGCGGGTCCTTTTCGCTACGGACCGTTTCGCCGTCGATCACGTCGACGTAGTGGACGGTTCCGGCAACCTTCGCGAAAATCGGCACGCTATGCGGGTCCCAAGTACAAATCACGGATTCGACGGCAATTTCGATCTTGCTGTCCTTGAGTTTTTCGTCCAATTTTCCATCGATCGTCAGTCCGGAATTCGTGAGCCGGAAAGTCTTGCCTTCGATACGGATATCTTTTTTGATTCCCTTGGCGTCGACGGATGTAATACGGACATTACGGACGGATTTCGCTTCCGCGCCGTTGATCGTAACTTTTCGTTCGCCTTTTTCCGAGGACGTGACCGCGAACTCCTTGACGGTGAACAAGACCTGCTTGCCCGTGCTTGATGCCCGAACCTCCAAAGGCAACCCGTCACCGAGGACGAAACCGTGTTCCTTGAGCTTGTCTTCGATTTCGGATTTTTCTTTTTCCAATCCCGACTTTTCGAATTCTTCTTTCGAGATTTTCGCCAACTCGACCATGGTTTTGATCGAACGCTCCTTGATGAAATTCGAGACGGCCGTCGACCATTTGACGTCGCCGACGCTTTTCGTCATGATTTTCATATCGATCGGCAGCACGAAGTCGGGATAAACTTGATCGCCGTCGTCGACGAGCAACGCCGAACCGATCGGAATGTTGAACTTTTCTCGTTCACGTTTTTTCAGGTCGAGAATCGCGACCGAGCCGTTTCGGGCCAGCGAGATGCGTTGGCCGTCTTTCGACTCGATGACTTCGAGCTGGACGAACTTGACGATACCGGCATATTTCGACTTGATTTCACTTTCTTCGACGTCACGGGCCGCGACACCGCCGATGTGGAACGTCCGCATCGTGAGCTGCGTACCGGGTTCGCCGATACTTTGCGCGGCGATAATTCCCACGGCGAGGCCTTCTTCGACTTCCCGGCTGGTCGAGAGATCCATTCCGTAACATTTACGGCAGACGCCGAGTTCCGCTTCGCAGGTCATCGGACTGCGAATTTGGATCTTTTCGAGACCGAGATCCTCGATTTTCCGTGCGATTTCCCCGGTGATCAGTTCGTTTTCGCGGACGATGACTTCGTCGGTGATCGGATTGACGATGTTCGCCCGGGACACGCGTCCCTTGATCGAGTCGGCCAAGCTGACTTCGACTTTTTCGCCGCGATAAATCACGCCCTTGGTGATTCCCTGCGTCGTGCCGCAATTGTCCGCCGTGATCACGACATTTTGCGCAACGTCCGCCAATTTTCGTGTCAGGTATCCGGAGTCCGCCGTTTTGAGCGCGGTATCCGCCAAGCCTTTTCGAGCACCGTGCGTCGAACTGAAGTATTCGAGAACGGTAAGACCTTCGCGGAAGTTCGCCTTGATCGGCGTTTCAATAATTTTCCCGGACGGTTTCGCCATGAGCCCCCGCATCCCGGCGAGCTGCCGAATCTGTTCGACGCCGCCTCGGGCACCGGAGTTCGCCATGAGGAAGATCGGATTCACGTACCAGGATTGCCGGGTATCGTTTTCAAGTTCGACCATCATCTGCTTCGTGATTTCTTCACGGGCATGAGTCCAGGCGTCGAGGACTTGATTGTACCGCTCGACCTCCGTGATGACGCCGTTCATGTACTGGTCCTGCTTTTGCGCAACCTTTTTTTCCGCCGTTTCGATGATTTTCAGTTTCGAGGCCGGCGTGATGAGGTCGTCCGTCGCAAAGGACAGGCCGCTGTGCGTGCTTTCCTCGAATCCGAGTCGCATTAGGCTGTCGAGCAGATCGATCGTTTCGCGGCGACCCTTATATTCGTGACAGTCGCTGATGACGGTCGCCAAACCGCCGGACTTCAGCGGCTCGTTATAGTACGGCATCCCTTCAGGCAGGATGTTGTTAAAGATGATACGTCCCGGCGTCGTTTCGAAAAGAACGCCGTCGCGGACCTTGGGATCCGTCTTGAGCCAACGGCCCTTCGGCATGCGGACTTCGATCTTCGCGTGGAGGTCGACGGTCTTGTGGGCGAAGGCGAGCAGAACTTCTTCCCGACTCGCGAACTTCATGCCTTGCCCCTTCATGTCGGGCTGTACCATGGTGATGTAGTAGCAACCCATGACGACGTCTTGCGACGGCGAAATGATCGGCGCCCCGTTGGCCGGACTGAAAATGTTATTCGTCGAGAGCATCAGGGTATGCGCTTCGACTTGCGCCTCCAGCGACAGCGGAAGGTGAACGGCCATCTGGTCGCCGTCGAAGTCTGCGTTGAAGCCGCGGCAGACCAACGGATGCAACTTGATCGCGTTGCCTTCGACCAGCGTCGGTTCAAAGGCCTGGATTCCCATGCGGTGCAGCGTCGGTGCACGATTCAACAGAACCGGGTGATTCTGGATGACCTCTTCGAGAATATCCCAGACTTCCTCGTCCTTTCGCTCAAGCATCTTCTTGGCGCTTTTGATCGTATCGGCGTGTTGGAGCTCCTTGAGCCGCCGAATGATGAACGGTTGGAAGAGTTCCAGTGCGATTTTCTTCGGCAGGCCGCATTGATGCAGTCGGAGATGCGGGCCGACGACGATCACGCTTCGGGCCGAGTAGTCGACGCGTTTGCCGAGCAGGTTTTCACGGAATCGGCCCTGCTTGCCCTTGATCATATCGGTCAGCGACTTCAGCGGTCGGTTACTGGAACCGAGAACGGGGCGTTTGCAGCGACCGTTGTCGAACAGCGCGTCGACGGATTGCTGGAGCATCCGCTTTTCGTTGCGGATAATGACTTCCGGGGCGTTCAGGTCGACGAGCTTTTTGAGACGATTATTCCGGTTGATGATCCGGCGGTACAAATCGTTCAAGTCGCTGGTCGCGAAGGTTCCGGATTCCAGGAGGACGAGCGGTCGCAAATCCGGCGGAATCACGGGAATCGCGTCGAGGACCATCCATTCCGGCTTGTTGTCGCTGTCACGGAGCGATTCGACGAGCTTGAGCCGGTTGATGAGATCCTTCTTTTTTTGTTTCGATTTCGTCTCGTCCAGTTCGACGCGGAGTTCTTCCGAGAGACGGACCAAATCGAGATTCTGTAGCAGGCGGCGAATGGCTTCGGCGCCCATGTCGGCAGCGAACGAGCCGGCGGGGTATTCCTCTTTGGCGTTGCGATATTCCTCTTCGGTCAGGAGCTGGTAGGTTTTCAGCGGCGTGTCGCCCGGATCGATGACGACGTAATCCTGACAATAGATGACCTTTTCGAGACTGGTCGCCTTCATGGAGAGCAGCGTCGCCAAGCGGCTGGATGCGGCCTTGAAGAACCAAATATGGACGACCGGCGCGGCGAGGTCGATATGCCCCATGCGTTTACGACGGACCCGGCTGTGCGTGATCTTGACGCCGCAACGGTCGCAGGTCATGCCCTTGTATTTCATGCCCCGGTATTTTCCGCAGGCGCATTCCCAGTCTTTTTCCGGTCCGAAAATCTTTTCGCAGAACAAACCGTCGCGTTCGGGGCGGTAAGTACGGTAATTGATCGTTTCCGGCTTCTTGACCTCGCCGTAGGACCAGCTGCGGATGTCGTTCGGCTTCGCAAGGCTGATTTTGACGGCGGCGTAGTCGTTGATCCGATCGTAGGTGAATTCGTTGCTCACGGTCCGAAACTCCTGAATATGATATGTAAATTGACTTGGCTTGTTGCTGACGACGAAGACGCGCTCATGACTTAACGAGCCGTTTCAAGCAATCCGGTTTTTTCGAGAAAACTGTCGACGAATTCGTCGGCTTTGCCGGCGGCGAAATTACGGACCAAATGAAACAAATTGACATAGGATGCGTTTGAGGGGAATTCATACTCCAGTTCCGTGTTGTCGGAATTCCAGAGCTGAAACCTGACAGGTCCATACTTCCCATTTTTGTACACGACGCCTTCCAGCCTAAACACCTTGTCTTCCGTGTCGGCCTTGGCACTGTAGACAAGAATATCGTAAGATTCGTTTTTAACGGCCGGATTGAATGCGGACAAAACAGACGCGTTTCTGTAGTTCGAGTAACGGCGGATTGTATCAAGTTCGTCGTCCCCAATGACGATTTTTTTTTCAGTCAAAGCCCATTGGATCTTTTCGGACGACGTCAACTCCATGAGCCGAATCGTCAATTGAATGATTTTATCAGGGTCCATCGTCGATCTCCGCTTTCATGTTATTTCGATAATTTTCAATCCCCTCAATCATCGCGATAATCCTGGGGAGAATCGCCTTCGATTCATTTTGAAGAGTTTTGCGTTCGTGTCATTTTGAAGAGTTTTGCGTTCGTGTGAATCACGAGACAGAGCGGCTTTACACAATGATCGGAGAGCTATCGTTTTTTCGGAAGGAATCGATCCGTTGACATCATTTTCCGCAATTTCCTCACAGATGCTCGCCACCCTTTCAAGCGAGCGAAGCATTTTGGGGATGTCAAGCTTCATTCTGCCGTCCGTCGGATAGGCGGCCTCGGAAACATCAAAGCATATCCTTTCGAGATCATTACAAAACTGAGGCAATTGTTCATGCAATGAACGTTTTTTCTTGTACCGTTTAAGCGTTTCCCGAACGCTCCGAACATTCCACAATGTCCAGACGGCAACAAACAACCCGGCAATTCCCGCCCAAGCGGAAACGACCGGAATCACACCGTTTTGACAAAAGATGGTATTCAGGATCGTTTCCACGATGATCAGGAAGTGCTTGACATTGGGCATGGAGCGTGTCTCACACCAACACTACACCCCGCCGCTTTTTTCCAACTGCATATTCAGTGCCAATCCGCGGATTTCGTTCGTCAACACGTCGAAGCTCGCGGGGGTCCCGGCTTCCAGCGTGTTTTCGCCCTTGACCATCGATTCGTAAATTTTCGTACGGCCTTCCACGTCGTCGCTCTTGACGGTCAGGAGTTCCTGTAACGTGTACGCGGCACCGTAAGCTTCGAGAGCCCAGACTTCCATTTCACCGAATCGCTGGCCGCCGGACCGGGCTTTTCCGCCGAGCGGTTGCTGCGTGATCAACGAATAAGGACCGGTACTCCGTGCGTGGACCTTGTCGTCGACCAAGTGGTGCAGTTTCAGCATGTAAATGTAACCGACCGTTGTTTCCTGGGCGAACGGTTCTCCGGTTCGACCGTCGAGGAGCCTGACTTTGCCGTGTTTCGGCAGTCCGGCTTCTTCGAGACATTGATTGATATCCGCTTCGCTCGCTCCGTCGAACACGGGTGTGACCGCTTGATAACCGAGTTTCGCGGCGGCCCAACCGAGATGTGTTTCGAGAATCTGTCCGACATTCATACGGCTCGGAACGCCCAGCGGATTGAGCATGATTTCGATTGGCGTTCCGTCTTCGAGGAACGGCATGTCTTCACGCGGCAGGATCTTGGCGATCACCCCCTTGTTTCCGTGGCGACCGGCCATTTTGTCGCCGACGGAAATCACCCGTTTGGCGGCGACGTAAACCTTGACCATCTGGAGCACGCCGCGACGGAGTTCGTCGCCGCGCTTCATCGAGTTGATTTTCCTGTCCTTGGCATCCACGGCGTTTTCGATTGCCGGCCAATGCTTCTGGAAAATTTTCTCGACTTGCTTTCGCTTCGGATCTTCGTCTTCGAGGTTCAAGTGTTCGAGCCGGAAGAGTTTCGGCTGCTCCGTGTCGCCCTTCAGCGACCGGCCCAAGGCTTTTTCCATTTCGTGGACCATCGGATCGAAAAGGTACGCGATCTTTTCGTCTTCTTCCCGTTCGATGCGGTTGACGTCGGCGTCGTACGCCTTGCGTTCTTCTTCGGTCAGACTCATGCGGCACGCGAATTTTTGTGTCGCAATGACGATCCCTTCAATTCCGGAAGGAACTTCGAGCGATTCGTTTTTGACGTCTTCACCGGCGCGACCGAAAATCGCGTGGAGCAGTTTTTCTTCCGGCGTCAATTCGGTTTTCGACTTCGGCGTGACCTTACCGACGAGAATATCGCCGGGCTTCACGTAGGTCCCGACGCGGACGATTCCGCTTTCATCGAGATTACGCAACGCTTTGTCGCCGACGTTCGGAATGTCGTTCGTAAACTCTTCGCGCCCGAGTTTCGTGTCTCGGATTTCCGTGTCGAATTCCTCGATGTGGATCGACGTATACGTATCCTTTTTGACGAGATCTTCACTGATGATGATCGCGTCCTCGAAGTTGTATCCGTCCCAGACCATGAAGGCGACCAACACGTTGCGACCAAGGCAAAGTTCGCCTTTGTGCATGCTGGCGCCGTCGGCGATGATCTGACCGTCGTCGATTTTTTCGCCCGGTTTGACGATCGGAACCTGATTCTGGCAAGTCCGTTCGTTGAGACCGACGAATTTACGTAAAATATATTCGTCTTCGAATCGACCTTCGGTCTTGCTGACGCCTTCGACGATGATCCGCTGCGAGTCGACGTATTTGACCGAGCCGCCGCGTTTGGCGTGAATCAGGAGACTGGAGTTGAACGCCGCTCGTCCTTCCAATCCGGTGGCGACCAGCGGTGGTTCGGAAACGAGCAGCGGTACGGCCTGCCGCTGCATGTTCGAACCCATGAGGGCGCGGTTCGCGTCGTCGTGTTCGAGAAACGGAATCAGCCCGGCAGAGACGCCGACCATCTGGCACGGCGAAACGTCGGTGTACTCGACTTCGTCAACATCAATCGGTTCGTAGTCGCCACGATAGCGGACGACAACGGTTCCACTGATCGGGTCGGCTTCGATCTTTCCCTTTTTCATCGGGACGTCGGCGGGGGCGAGTTTCGCCTCGTGTTCTTCGTCGGCTCGCAACCAGCGAATTTCGTCCGTGGTCTTACTTTTGTCGACTTTACGGTACGGCGAAATCAAGAACCCGAATTCGTCAATCGCGGCGTAAATGCTGAGACTGGAAATCAAGCCGATGTTCGTACCTTCCGGCGTCTCGATCGGACAGATTCGACCATAGTGGGAAGAGTGAACGTCACGGACATCGAAGCCGGCTCGTTTTCTGTTCAAACCGCCGGGACCGAGAGCGGATAACCGTCGTTCGTGGGTCAACATCGAGAGCGGATTCGTTTGGTCGACGACCTGTGAAAGCTCGCTGCGACCGAAAAAGTATTCGATAGCCGCCGAAATACTTTTTTGGTTGATCGCCTGACGCGGCGTCACGTCGTCGCCTCGAGTCGTGAGCCGTTCCTGCACCGTTCGGCGGAGCTTCAAGAATCCCTTGCGGAGTTCCTCTCCGGCGAGTTCGTCGATTGTTCGCAAACGTCGGTTGCCGAGATGGTCGATGTCATCGACTTCAACAGACCGGTCGCCGCCCCAAAGTTTGTTCAAATAGGTCACGGCGTTCACGACATCATCCGGCTTCAGCACCATTTCGTCGAGCGAAATATCCAAGCCGAGCTTTCGATTGATCCGGAACCGCCCCACGCGACCGAGCCGATATCGGTTCGTGTCGTAAAATTTGTCGTTGAACAGTTCTCTGGCCTTATCGAGCTGGGCCGGGTTGCCGGGACGCAGTCGCTGATAGATTCGCATCAAGGCTTCTTCGTGCGACTTCGTTTTGTCTTCATTAAGCGAATTGACCAGGAGCTTGTTTTTCGGCTCGTCCATCACCTCGACTTTTTTGACACCGGCTTCGAAAATCGCTTTGGCAAGGGATTCTGAGATCTTTTCGCCTGATTTGACGATCGGGTCGTTTGACTTATCGGTTTCTTCGCCCTTAATCACGGGGGCCGTGACGTCACCGACTGCGAGTTTGCCGACGAGCATCTCGGTCGCTTTTTTGGAGTCGGTCTTGATGACGGTCGTTTCGTAGAAAGCTCGAAGAATCTGCGAATCGCTGCTATAGTCCGGCGACATGGCGCGGAGCAACATCATGATCGGCAGCTTACTGCTCTGATCGATTTTCGCGGAAACGGTTTCTTTGCGGGTGATATTCAGTTCGATCCAGCTTCCCCGTTCCGGAATGACGCGGCATCCAAAACTACGGCGTTCGCTGTCGACCTCGGCGACGAAATCGATTCCCGGGCTGCGGTGAAGCTGACTGACGACAACCCGTTCCGCTCCGTTGATGATGAATTCGCCGCCGCCGAGCATGATCGGGATATCGCCGAGAAAAACGTCTTCTTCGACCGGATCCTTTCCCTCACGAGTCAGTCGCAGACGAACCTTGAACGGCTTGCCGTAGGTCAGCCGGAGCTGCCGACACTCATCGGGCTCATAACGAGGTTTTTCAAGTTCATAGCAGACGAAATCGAGTTTGGTCGATTTGTCGTAGGTCTCGATGGGGAAAATCTCTCGTAAAACGGATTCGAGCCCCTGATCCAAACGTTTTCTAGGAGCGAGATCTTCCTGAAGAAAATTTTTATAGCTTTGTGTTTGGAGGACCGTGAGGTCAGGAATCTCGTACGTCGAGTTTTGGCTGCCGAATTTACGGATTTCATGAAAATCGATACGTCGCTGCGACGGGGTAGCCATGGAATATTGTCCTTCGGGGTGGTCGGTGTGCGGTTACTGCATCGTCAACGCAGTCCGGAATTGATATACGGTCAATCGTCGAAACGAAAACGGTCGCCAAGGAAAAGAGTCGTTCGTCCGACGAACAGACGCGGAGGTTACGGCAAATGGCGGAATCGAAATAGATAGCAGAATGGAAAAAAACTTCCGGAAAAGAGCAGATGACGGTCGGGAAGAGGAAGCATTTTTCGCCTTTCGTCAGGTAATCCAATCGAGAAACGTCTTAACGAAGAACGTTTCGGAGCGTGAGGAAGGAACGATCAATGTCAGGATCCTTCCCATTCGAAAATGGGAAAGGTATCTTGAATTCGGGGACGATCGCACTCGGCCAGACTAACAGTAAAATTTATACTGTCATTATAACCTCCACGCCGACAGAACACAATCGTACCCTTCCGTCGATTTTGACAAAAAACTATACTTTTGTCAAAATGACATCAAATTTCTTCTTCCGACGGAAAAACAGTCGGAACATACAGCTTTACACGACGTTATTTAACGCTGGCCTTGCCGCCGTTCTCGTCGATTTCCTTCTTCAATTTTTCGGCTTCTTCTTTGGAGACGCCGACTTTGATCTTACACGTGGGGCCAGCGCTTTCGACAAGCGTTTTGGCATCGCCGAGGCTCGCACCGGTCGCGGCGCGGACTACTTTGATGACGCCAACCTTTTTGTCGGCAGCGTAGCTTTCGAGGATCACGTCGAATTCGGTCTTTTCGGCGGGCTTTTCGCCGCCGGCATCACCACCAGCCGGAGCAGCCATCATCACGGCGCCGCCGGTCGCGGGTTCGATACCATGGACTTCCTTCAGGTAATCGCTCAGTTCCTTCGCTTCTTTCAGTGTCATGGCGACGATCTTATCGCCCATTGCTTTAATCGCGTCGGAAAATTCGCGTGTCGTTTCGCTCATTGGAATAGTTCCTTTCTCGTGGGGCGCCGAAGGCGCGGGTTAAAATAGAGATAGTCGGAAATCGGAAACCGGAGTTTCCGCAAATATTGTGGTTCACGTTCCGTCATCCCCGCGAAGGCGGGGACCTAGACGAAAGATATTACTAACCGTTTGCATGGATCAGAGCCGAGATTTCTCAATTTGCGGATGCAGACAGAAATTACAGCTCAATCTCTAGGTCCCCGCCTGCGCGGGGATGACGGAAAATTGTTAACTATTCTGCCGCAGCCGGGGCCTCTTCGGTTTGTTCCGCGTCTTTGTCTTCGCCAAGTTTCGCGATCTGACTGGCGAGGGCTCCACCCATCGCGATGAGCTGACCGGAGAGTGTACTGCCGACGCCGACGATCTGACCGATGAGCAAAGAAATCTGTTCTTCACGAGTCGGCCATTTACTGACCTCGACGGCCTGAGCCGGATTCAGGGCTTCACCATCGAGAACAGCACCTTTAATTTCAAGCCCGGCATAGGTTTTGTCTTTCGACAGTTTAACGAGTTCTTTGGCGAGAGCGACGACATCTTGGGCTCCCCAGCAGAGAGCGTAAGCACCATTCATTTTGCCGAACGCAGCGGAAAGATCGGTACCTTCGGTCGCACGCCGGGCCATGCTATTTTTGATGACCATCAATTCGATTCCTTTGTCAGCAAGCGCAGCGCGAAGATTCTTGTTCGCGTTGGCATTGACGCCGGAAAGGCCGACGAGCATCAAATAATGAACATTGTCCAAGCGCTTTTTGATGCCGTCTGAAATCAGTTTTTTGACGTATTTACTCATGGAAGTAGGCTGCAAGCAGGAGGCTGGAGGCTGGAGGCCTCAAACAGATTGCCGTCAGCGAAAATTTTTGTATTTATATGGAAAAATGAAGGCCGTATTCTACTTGGGGCGAGGCGGAAAACTGAACCTTCAGTCTCCAGCCTGCAGCCTCCAGCCTACATCGCGACTTTGACGCCGGGCGACATCGTGGCGGAGATCGTGATGCTCTTCACGTACTGGCCTTTGACGGACGCAGGTTTCAGTTGATTGACGTAATTGAAGAACGCCTCGATATTTTCGACGAGCTGCTGCTTTTCGAACTTGATTTTTCCTGCAACAGCGTGGACGATACCGGCCTTGTCAGTACGAAATTCGACTTTACCGGCCTTGTATTCCTTGATCGTCTTGGTGACTTCCATGGTCACCGTACCGGCCCGCGGCGACGGCATCAAACCACGAGGACCGAGAATTTTTCCAAGCGGTCCGACGAGTCCCATCATATCGGGAGTTGCGATACACACGTCGAAATCAGTCCAGCCTTCTTTAATTTTTGCAACTAGATCCGCGTCTCCGACGTGATCCGCGCCGGCTTCTTTCGCCTCAGCGGCTTTATCGCCTTTGGTGAGGACAAGGACTCGCAGGGCCTTGCCGATTCCGTGTGGAAGAACGATCGATCCACGGACGATTTGGTCCGCCTGTTTCGGATCGACGCCAAGTCGAATGGCTACTTCGACACTTTGATTGAATTTCGTGTCGTCGAACAGTTTGAGAACTCCGACAGCTTCGGCGAGCGGCAACGGATTCGGATTCGTGATCTTTTTTGCGTTTGCACGAAAACGCTTCGATTTCTTGGTCATAATTTCGCCTGTTTAAGGTTCGGTCCTAATGAAGGTTTTCACCATGAAAACCCTCTCCCGTGAGTGATTAGTGACTAGTAGTATGATGCAAGACTTACATCCCCCACTAGTAATTAGTCACTAGTAATTAGTCGCTAAACGACGTCAATTCCCATACTTCGCGCCGTACCCTTGAGGATATTTTTAGCGGCGTCGACAGTACGAGCGTTCAAATCTTTCATTTTTTGCGCCGCGATCTCTTCAAGTTGTTTTTCAGAAACTTGTCCGACTTTGACTCGCGGAGCGTTTCCGCTGCCGCTGACGATTCCGGCGGCCTTTTTCAAAAGGTCGCAACTGTGCGGACTCTTCGTTTCAAGCTCAAAGGTTCGATCGCTGAAAACTTTCACGACGACCGGAATTCTCATACCAAGGTCCGGCTTCGTGCGTTCGTTGAATTGTTGCACGAACTGTCCGAGATTGAGACCGTACTTACCCAACGCGGTACCGACTGGCGGCGCCGCCGTCGCTTGCCCGCCTTTTGCATGAAACCGAACCGTCGCGTTTAATTGCTTTGCCATAATCGTAGTGACTAGTTACTAACTACTAGCGACTAGTGAAAAAGATAGGATTGAACGTTTTGATAAAAGTTTTTCGCTTTGTGACCGCTATTCGTGTTACTAGTCACTAGTCACTAGTCACTAATTCAGGTTTTGCTCGATTTGCCAGTATTCCAATTCGACCGGAGTACTGCGGCCGAAGAGATTGATGATCACCGTGACTCGACCGCTGGTGTAATCGATCGCGTCGACGACTCCTTCGAAGTTTTCGAAGGTACCGTCCTTGACTTTGATATTATCACCGACTTGATACGCAACCCGAAGTTTCGGTGCTTCAGCCGGATCTTCTTTTTCTGAGGCGAGTATTCTCTGAACCTCATGTGCCAACATCGGTGAGGGCTTTCCGGCAGCTCCGGTGAAGTCACCGATTCCCGGCGTTTCGCGAACGAGATACCAAGTCGTATCATTGATCTCCATGAAGATCATGATATAACCAGGATACAGTTTTCGTTTGACGATTTTCTTTTTGTCGCCGCGAATTTTCGTCTCTTTTTCAGTCGGAACCAAAATTTCACCGAAATAATCGTCGAGCCCCGCGATTTTGATTCGACGTTTCAGGTTTTCCTTAATCGGATCCTCACGATTCACTTGAACTTTGAGAATGTACCATTTCTTTTTCTCGCTGTTTTCTTCTGTGGAAGCAGGCGTTGCGTCTTGCTTCAACTTTTTTGTTTTCGGGCGTTCCTCGACCGACGTCGTTTCGGTCGGCGAATCGACTGGTTCGACGTTCACGGCGGTTTCGGTGACATCCAATTCCGAATCGAACATTGCGAAGTCCTCACCTAGGAGGTCGAAAAGGTGATACGGCTAAGCCGCGATGACACCGAGAAAACGAAACACGAAAATCCAAATGACATCGAACGCAAAAATCAGGGCTCCGAGGATCGCGAACATCGCCAAAACGACGAGCGTCGAAGAATAGACTTCAGCATTGGATGGCCAAGAAACTTTGACCATTTCCGCTTCGACGGAAACAAGGAAATCAGCGAAAGCGGGAAAATTGATCAACCGAAAAGCGATCCACCAACCACCCAAAGTGATAATTCCGGCGATGATCCAACGAACACCCGGCTCGCTGAGCAGGTGAAAGTTTTCGAAAGGCATCATCGCGAACTTGAACGCTCCGCTTGCGAAAAGCAAGAGAATTGCGATCATCGTCAATCGACGAACAAAACGCCCTTGCGAGTTCTTATAAAGCCTGGCGCTGAACAGTTCTTTCATCAATTCGGTCACGGAAACCTCTTTTTAGCGACTAGTTACTAATGACTAGTGACAAATTCGGGTTGCTTTACTTTATTAGCCACTAGTCGTTAGTAACTAGCCACTAAAAACAGGGGAGGAGGGAATCGAACCCCCACCAGCGGTTTTGGAGACCGCAGTTCTGCCACTAAACTACTCCCCTACGGGAGTGAACAGTGAACAGTGAACAGTGAACAGGAAGATGCAAGCGATATTCTCACATTTCACTGTTCGCTGTTCGTTGTTCGTTGTTCACTATTTCAGGATCTTCGTCACAACGCCGGAGCCGACGGTTCGACCACCTTCGCGGATAGCGAAGCGGACGTTTTCCTGCAGCGCGATCGGCGCGATGAGTTCGACCTTGAGCTTCACGTTGTCGCCGGGCATGCACATTTCAGCGTCGCCGAGGAGCGTGAGGGCACCGGTCACGTCGGTCGTCCGGAAGTAGAACTGCGGACGGTAGCCGGAGAAGAACGGGGTTGCACGACCGCCTTCTTCCTTCGACAGGACGTAAACTTCGCCTTCGAAATCGGTGTGCGGCGTGATGCTGCCCGGCTTGGCCAAAACCTGGCCGCGTTGAATTTCTTCACGCTTGACGCCACGAAGGAGCAATCCGACGTTGTCACCGGCCATACCGGTGTCAAGCGTCTTGTTGAACATTTCGACGCCGGTGCAGACGGTCTTTCGCTTTTCGTCGGTGAAACCAACAAGTTCGACTTCTTCGCCGACCTTGACGACGCCGCGTTCGATACGTCCGGTCGCCACGGTTCCACGACCTTCGATGGAGAACACGTCTTCGATCGCCATGAGGAACGGCTTGTCCTGCTCACGCGGCGGCTCCGGAATGAAGCTGTCGAGGGCGTCCATCAATTCGTTGATGCACTTCGCCTTGTCCGGATTGGTCGGATCCTGCTGAGCGTCACGAGCGACACCTCGAATGATCGGCGTGTCGTCGCCGGGGAAATTGTACTTGCTGAGCAGCTCGCGAACTTCGAGTTCGACCAGTTCGAGCAGTTCCGGGTCGTCCAAGAGGTCGATCTTGTTGAGGAAGACGACGAGCTTCGGAACGTTGACCTGACGGGCCAAGAGGACGTGCTCGCGGGTTTGCGGCATCGGACCGGCGTCGGCGGCGACAACGAGAATCGCACCATCCATCTGGGCGGCTCCGGTGATCATGTTCTTGATGAAGTCCGCGTGTCCGGGGCAGTCGATGTGAGCGTAGTGACGCTTGTCGGTTTCGTATTCGACGTGGGCAACGGCGATCGTCACGGTCTTCGTAGCATCGCGGACGGTACCACCCTTGGCGATATCGGCGTAGCTCTTGACCTTGGCGAAGCCCTTGGTCGCCTGAACGGCGAGAATGGCCGAGGTGAGGGTCGTCTTGCCGTGGTCGATGTGGCCGATCGTTCCAACGTTAACGTGAGGCTTTGTCCTCTGGAAATTTTCTTTAGCCATTGCTAAACTCCTGTCAAAAATGAGTAACTAGTGTCTAGTGACTAGTGACAAATTAACGTCAAATAGTAACTAGTCACTAGCAACTAGTCACTACGAAAAGCTGTCGGTGAGAATCGAACTCACGACCTCGTCCTTACCAAGGACGTGCTCTACCGACTGAGCTACGACAGC
>JAVBQW010000249.1:0-30729 GCA_031548665.1 Thermoguttaceae bacterium | reverse complement strand
CACCCTGGACGATCCCGAAGAAAACATGGGCGCCCAGCTCGTCAAGGAAGCCGCTTCCAAGACGAACACCGTCGCCGGAGACGGAACCACGACCGCGACCGTCCTCGCCGAAGCGATTTATCTCGAAGGACTCAAAATGGTTGCCGCCGGAGCCGATCCGATGGCCCTCTCCCGCGGTATCACGAAAGCCGCTGCCGCCGTCTGCGAAGCCGTGACGAAGCAGGCGACCCCCGTCAGCGAAAAGAACAAGAAGGAAATCGAACAAGTCGCCGCCATCGCCGGAAACAACGATCCCGGAATCGGAAAGGTTCTCGCCGAAGCGTTCGTCAAAGTCGGCAAAAACGGCGTGATCACCGTCGAAGAAGGAAAGCAAGCCGAAACGTACGTCGAAGTCGTTGAGGGAATGCAGTTCGACCGTGGTTTCCTCTCGCCGCATTTCGTGACCAACGCCGACGACCAGACCGTCGAGTTCGAAGACGCCCTCGTTCTGATTTACGAAGACAAGATTTCGAACGCCAAGGCACTCATTCCGCTCCTCGAAGCGGTCAGCAAGCAGAGCAAGCCGCTCTTGATTCTCGCTGAAGATATCGACGGCGAAGCTCTTGCGACGCTGGTTGTCAACAAGCTGCGTGGTACGCTCCGCGTCTGTGCCGTAAAAGCCCCGGGTTACGGCGACCGCCGCAAAGCGATGATGGGAGACATTGCGATCCTGACCGCCGCGACGGCGATTTACAAGGATCTCGGCGTCCAACTCGAAGCGGTCAAATTGAGCGATCTCGGTCGTTGCAAAAAGATCACGATCGACTCCGAGAACACGACGATGGTCGGCGGTGCCGGTAAGAAGTCGGACATCGACGGTCGCGTCGACATGATCAAGCGTGAAATCGAAACGACGACGAGTTCGTACGATAAAGAAAAACTCCAGGAACGCTTGGCGAAGCTCGCCGGTGGTGTTGCGCAAATTAACGTCGGTGCCGCGACCGAAACCGAACTGAAGGAACGTAAATATCTGTACGAAGACGCTCGGGCCGCGACGAAAGCGGCTCTCGAAGAGGGAATCGTCCCCGGCGGCGGCGTTGCGTTGCTCCGGAGCGACAAGGCTCTCGACAAGGTTGAAGCGTCCGGCGACGAAACCTTCGGCGTGCAGATCGTCAAGAAGGTTCTGGATGCACCGGTCCGCTGCATCGCGGAAAACGCCGGAATCGACGGTGCCGTCGTCGTGAACCGCATCCGCCAGATGAAAGGCAAAAACGACGGATACGACGCCGACAAGAACGTCTACGGCGACCTGTTCGAAGCCGGAATCGTCGATCCCGCCAAAGTCGTCAAGACCGCGTTGACCAACGCCGCAAGCGTTGCCGGTCTGCTGCTGACCACGTCGTGCATTTTGTCCGAAATTCCGAAGAAGGAAGCCGCGATGCCTCCGGGCGGCGGCATGGACCCCGGTATGGGAGGCATGGGCGGAATGGGAATGGGCGGCATGGGAGGCATGGGCTTCTAATCGTGTTGCAAATTTCGTCATCCCCGCGAAGGCGGGGACCTAGACGAAAGGCGTTATTAGTTCTTTGCATCCGTTGTTGTCGCAACAAAAATGCGACGTGTGCAAACAAAAAACAAAATCGAATCTCTAGGTCCCCGCCTTCGCGGGGATGACGGGAAATTCGAACCGTAACATAATTTCAAAACAACCACGCAATAAGGGAGAATACCATGAGCAAGAAGAACATTAACCTGAAGCCGTTGGAAGACCGAATCGTCGTCGAACCGTTGGAAGCCGAAGAAAAGACCGCCGGTGGTCTGTACCTTCCGGACACCGCGAAGGAAAAGCCGCAGCGCGGCACCGTGATCGCTTGCGGTCCCGGCAAGACGCTGGACAGCGGCGAACGCGCCCCGATGAGCGTTGCGATCGGCGACGAAGTGATCTACGGAAAATACTCCGGCAGCGACATCGAAGTCGACGGACACGAAGTCAAGATCATCCGCGAATCGGACGTTTTGGCGAAAGTGGTGAAGTAGTTCACTCCGTCATCCACGAGATTCCCGTCATCCCCGCGCAGGCGGGGACCTAGACGCAAGACGTTATTGACCTCTTGCATCCGTTGTTATCGAAACACAAAACAACGTGTGCAAAACAGAAATCGGAATCGAATCTCTAGGTCCCCGCCTTCGCGGGGATGACGGAGTTTTCAACGCATAAACAATCAACAACCGCAAAGGAAATATTCTGTGGCAAAGCAATTGATATTCTCCGACGACGCCCGCAAGAAAATCTTGGACGGCGTCAACAAACTGGCCGACGTGGTCGCCGTGACGATGGGCCCGACCGGTCGTAACGTTATTTTGAACAAGTCCTACGGCGGCCCGACCGTCACGAAGGACGGCGTGACCGTTTCGAAGGAAGTCGAACTCGAAGATCCCTTCGAAAACATGGGCGCGAAGCTCGTCAACGAAGTCGCTTCGAAGACCTCCGACCAAGCCGGCGACGGCACGACGACCGCGACGGTCCTTGCTCGCGCGATCTTCAAGGAAGGGCTCAAGAACATCGTCGCCGGAGCGAATCCGACGGCGTTGCGTCGTGGAATCGACAAAGCGGTGGAAGCCGCCGTCGACCAGCTCGCCTCGATGGCGAAAGCCGTAACGACAAAGCAGGAAATCGCGTCGGTCGGTTCGATCTCGGCGAACAATGATGCCGTGATTGGCAACCTTTTGGCCGAAGCGATGGAAGCGGTCGGCAACGACGGCGTCATCACGGTCGAAGAAGGGAAGACCGCCGAAACGACATACGAAGTCGTCGAAGGGATGCAGTTCGACAAGGGGTACATCTCGCCGTATTTCATCAACGACACCGCGAAGATGAACTGCCTGATGGACAACCCGCTGATCTTATTGCACGAAAAAAAGATCAGCAACGTCCGTGAGATGATTCCGCTGCTCGAAAAGGTCGCGCAGCAGATGAAGCCGCTCATGATCATCTGCGAAGACCTCGACACCGAAGCGATGACGATGCTCGTCGTCAACAAGCTGCGGGGTATCCTCGACGTCTGTGCCGTGAAGGCGCCCGGCTTCGGCGACCGTCGCAAAGCGATGTTGCAAGATATTGCGATCCTGACCGGCGGCACCGTGATCAGCGAAGACCTCGGCATCAAGCTGGAAAACGTAACGGTTGATCAACTCGGTAAGGCGCAACAGGTTACGGTCGACAAGGATGCGACGACGATCGTCAAAGGCGGCGGCAAGAAAGCCGACATCAAGGCCCGCGTCGATTTGTTACGAAAACAGATCGAAACGACCGAAAGCGATTACGACCGGGAGAAATTCCAGGAACGTTTGGCGAAACTTTCCGGCGGCGTTGCGGTGATCCAGGTCGGCGCAAGCACCGAAACGGAAATGAAGCAGAAGAAAGCCCGAATCGAAGACGCCCTCCACGCAACCCGTGCGGCGGCTCAAGAAGGAATTCTTCCCGGCGGCGGCGTCGCGCTGCTCCGTTGCAAAGAAGCGGTCGAAAAGGTGAAATCGTCCGTTAAAGGCGATGAGAAAGTCGGAGCCGACATTGTGTTGCGCGTATTGCAGAAGCCGATGATCCAGATCGCGGAGAACTGCGGTCTCGATGGCAGCGGGATCGCCGACGAAGTGCTTTCCAAACCGACGAACACGGGATACGATGCCAATGCCGGCAAGTACGTCGACATGTTCAAGGCGGGAATCATCGATCCGCTGAAGGTGGTTCGCACGGCCTTGACAAATGCGGCAAGTATTTCCGGCTTGATGCTGACGACCGAAACGCTCGTCACGGACTACAAGAAGGACGACGACGCGGAATTCATCCACGGCGCCGTGGTCTAATCGTTGCGCAAGAGCCGGGGGTGTAGCCGGTACTCCGGCGTAGCCCCCGGATGCGTTGCGTTTTCATTTGGTTTAAAGTCGTGTTGGTCTATCGTTGAGTTTTTGAAGTTTATTGGTAATTCCAACCATCCGGGGGCTACGGCGGAGTACCGCCTACACCCCCGGCTCTTGCGCTAGATGATTCTCTTTTTAACATCGACGACCTATGCTCAATGGATGCCGGGCGACGCCCGGAGGTTCGTGAGCAACGTCGATGTCGGCGGGGAGCATCTTGCGCGACATAATCGTTACGGATCGCCGATCGACGCCGACATGCCGCTGCTCCGTCAATCGGCGAAAGACAAGTTGAAGGGACCGCCCGTCGTTTTCAACCGCGAACAGGCTGAATTGCTCTTCGACCAATTTCGTGAAACGGCGAACGTTCGAAACTGGACGTTGATCGGCGTCGCGATCATGTTCAATCACGTTCATGTATTGATCGAGGTTGCCGATGACACCGATCCCGACGATGTGTTGCGCGATCTCAAGAGTTACGGTAGCGGAAAATTGAACAGGAAATTTGGCAAGCCCGAATCGGGAACGTGGTGGACAGTCGGCGGTTCGAAGCGGCGTAAAGATCGTTCGGCGATTCCCCAGTTGATCGAATATTTGAAAAAACAACCCAATCCGCTTGTCCTTTGGATCAACCCGGATTACGAACAATAAGCGCAAGAGCCGGGGGTGTAGCCGGTACTCCGGCGCAGCCCCCGGATGCTTGACCTTTTCGAAAACCCCACGCATCCGGGGGCTATGGCGAGTACGCCTACACCCCCGGCTCTTGCGCAACAAATTTATGTCGAAACCCGATTATTACGAAGTGCTCGACGTCGCACGGAATGCTTCCAAGGACGAAATCTCCTCGGCCTATCGAAAACAGGCGATGAAGTATCACCCGGACCGAAATCCCGGAGACGCTGAAGCGGTCGAGAAATTCAAGGAATGCGCCGAAGCCTTCGAAGTGCTTAGTCACGAAGAAAAACGGTCGGTGTACGACAAGTACGGACACGCCGGACTCGACGCGCAAGGCGGCGGTCCGCAATTTCGTGACGTCAACGACATCTTCGGCGCGTTCGGCGACCTGTTCGGCGATTCGATTCTCGGACAGTTTTTCAGCGGCGGTCGGGGCCGGGGGCGTGGTCCGGCTCCGGGCAACGATATTCGTTGCAATTTGACGATCGACCTGCACGAAGCGGCTCGTGGTGTTACGAAAACGATCACGTTCCGGCGGCACGAAACCTGCGGGACCTGCAAGGGAACCGGCTCGAAGCCCGGCAAGGTTCCCGAACGTTGTCCGTACTGCGGCGGACAGGGCCGGATCACGCAGTCGACGGGTTTCTTTTCGATCCAGACGACCTGTCCGCGATGCCGGGGAGCGGGGGCGATCATCACGGACCCGTGTCCCGATTGTCGCGGCAGCGGCTTGATCCCGGAATCCGTGGAGCGTGAGATCAAGATTCCCGCCGGCGTCGACACCGGGACTCGGTTGCGGATGCAGGGAGAAGGCGAAAAGAGTCCCGAAGGCGGCCAGCCGGGCGACTGTTACGTTTTCGTTACGGTGAAGGAGCATCCGCTGTTTCACCGTGACGGACAGAACCTGATCTGCCGCGTGCCGATCGGTTACGCGCAAGCCGCGCTCGGCGGCGAAATCGAAGTCCCGACGCTTGACGGCCCGGAAAAGATGACGATTCCCGCCGGAACCCAGAACAACGACGTGATCACGATGCGAGGTCGCGGCATGCCGGTTCCCCGCCGAAGTATCGCCGGCGATTTATTGATACAGGTTTACATCGAAGTCCCCCGCAAGCTGAAACCGGAACACAAGGAATTGTTGCGAAAGCTCGCGGAACTCGAAGGGGAGCATGTTTTGCCGGAACAGAAATCTTTCTTCGGCAAGCTCGGCGAATACGTCACGGAATTTTTCGGCGAAAAAAAAGAAGGCGAAACGAAAAACGAGGATAAACCATGACCGACGGACACATCGACCTTACCGGCGATCAGGAATCGCAATCGATTGAAAAACACACCGAAATTTCGGGGGACGAGTCGCAATCCGAACTGGAGCAACTCAAGCTGGATCTCGAACAGGCGAAGGATCGTTCGCTCCGGGCGCTTGCCGACCTTGAAAATTACCGTGCGAGAGTCAATCGCCAATTCGCCGAGGAACGGAAATACTCGAACATCGATTTGATGCGCGACCTGCTTCCCGTATGGGACAACGTCGGCCGCGCGCTCGAAGCCGCGGAAAAAACACACAATATCGAGGCGCTCATCGACGGCGTCAAGCTCGTCGAACACCAATTCCTCGATGTGTTGCGAAAATATCATTGCGTGCCGATCGAAGCCTTGCATCAGTCGTTCGATCCGAACCTCCATGCGTCGATCGCGCAGTTTCCGAACGAGGAATATCCGGCGAATACCGTGATCGTTGAATCACAGGTCGGGTTCAAGTTGCATGAACGCGTCGTCAGGCCGAGCCAGGTCGTGCTGTCGCAGGGACAAAACTAATCCGTCATCCCCGCGCAGGCGGGGACCTAGAGTCTTGGCTTCGATACGCTCTTGCACACGCCGTTGAAGAAGCTCTCTTAATATCGTGTGCAAACGGTCAATTACATTTTTCGTCTAGGTCCCCGCCTTCGCGGGGATGACGGAAGTTTTTCAAACGAAATCGCATGAACATTCTCGTGATCGGCGGCGGCGGACGCGAACACGCCCTGGCTTGGAAATTTTCCGGCAGTCCTCATGTCGACAAGATTTACGTTGCGCCCGGGAACGCCGGTACCGCAATGGAAAAAAATGTCGAAAACGTTCCGATCAAGGAACTCGATTTTCCGGCTCTCGTCAAATTCGCGAAACAGAATAAAATCGAGTTGACGGTCGTCGGACCGGAAATTCCGCTCTGCGCGGGAATCGTCGACGTTTTCGAAAAAGAAAAGCTCCGCGTCTTCGGACCGAACAAAGCGGCGGCGCAGCTCGAAGGGAGCAAGATCTTTTGCAAGAATATTCTCAAAAAAGGAGATATTCCGACGGCGACGCACCACGTCTTTTCGAACACCGACGACGCGTTACGATTTCTCGACGCCGACCGCGAAATGCCGTTCGTCGTCAAAGCGGACGGCCTCGCGGCAGGCAAGGGCGTCATCGTGTGCGATAATCGGTCCGAAGCGATCGATGCCGTCCGAAGGATTTCGCAACAAAAAGAATTCGGCGACGCGGGGACCCGGTTTTTCATCGAAGAACGGCTCCACGGTCAGGAAGCGAGCGTGCTGGCGATCACCGACGGCGCGACGCTCCTCACGCTGCAACCGGCCCAGGATCACAAGGCGGCGTACGACGGCGACAAGGGCCCGAACACCGGCGGCATGGGGGCGTACTGCCCGGCGCCGCTGGTCGATGAAAAAACGTTGCGCTGGATCGAGGAACACGTTCTCGTTCCGACCGTTCATTCGCTGAACCGCAACGGCACGCCGTTCAAGGGCGTTCTCTATGCCGGGCTCATGCTCACGCACCAGGGACCGAAGGTTCTCGAATACAACGCCCGGTTCGGCGATCCGGAATGCCAACCGCTTCTGATGCGGCTGAAAACCGATCTCGTCGATATCTGTAACGCAACGATCGACGAAAAGCTCGACCGGATCGGCGGACTCGATTGGGATCCGCGTCCCGCCGTTTGCGTCGTCATGGCGAGCAAGGGTTATCCCGGATCGTACGAAAAAGGATTCCCGATTCGCGGCCTTGCGGAAGCGGCGAAAGTTCCCGACACGAAGGTTTTCCACGCTGGAACCTCGCGGAACGACAAGGGCGAAGTCGTCAACGCCGGCGGCCGGGTTCTCGGTGTTACCGGTTTAGGTGATTCCGTTGCGGAAGCGAAACTCGCGGCATACACCGCCGTGAAATGTATCCGTTGGGACGGCGCCTGGTGCCGCAAGGACATTTCCGACAAGGCCCTCGCGAATCGTTGATCGTCGAGGGACTTTCGATTACAATCGGCATGTTATCCCCGTGATATTCGGTCCACGAACCCCGGAGACATGCCATGCGACTTTTCTTTTTCGTTCTTGCAACGTTTTCCATTTCGGCCCTTTTGGCGGCGGCGGAACCACAGCGTTTCTCGTCCGACAACAACACGCTCAAGGCACGCTTCGCGGCTAAAACGCAAGCGGATCGTCAAGAGGGTACGAAACATTCGAACGGGAGCCTGGTTCTTTCGAAAAACGGCCGGACGGATTACGTTATCGTGTTGCCCGTTGCGGCGACACCGGTCGAACAAACCTCTGCGAAAGAACTCAAACAACATCTCGATTCCGTTACGGGAGCCGACTTCGTCGTCGTTTCGGAAGCCGACGCCGACAAGTCGAAACCGCAACTCGTCGTCGGCGACTCGAAACGGCTCAAGGAATTGCTGCCAGATCTCGACGTTTCGAAAATTCCTTACGACGGTATCGTGATCAAAACGGTCGGCGACAGCCTCGTTTTGACCGGACATCCGCAACGGGGCACGCTTTACGCCGTCTACACGTTTCTCGAAGACGCCGTCGGAGTCCGTTGGTGGACGTCGACCGAGTCGTTCCTCCCGAAGAAACCGACGCTCGAAATTCCGGAACAAAATATCGAATACGCCCCGAAGCTGATCTACCGTGAAGCGTATTATCGAGACGCTTTCGACGGCGTGTTCGCCGCCCGGATGAAATGCAACGGCAACATGGTCCGGACGACTCCCGAGTACGGCGGACATCACAAATTCCTGCATTTCGTCCATTCTTTCTTTCCGCTGCTCCCGCCGGAAAAGTATTTCAAGGATCATCCCGAATGGTACAGTGAAATCAAGGGAGAACGGAAGCATGATCACGCCCAACTCTGCCTGACGAACGACGCGATGCGGGCAGAACTTACGAAAAACGCCCTGGAAGGACTCCGAAAAAATCCGGATCGGAAATTCATCTCGATCAGCCAGAACGATTGGCACGGAGCCTGCGACTGCGCGAACTGCAAGGCCGTCGACGACGAAGAGGAAAGTCGGGCCGGAACGCTGATCCGGTTCGTCAACAAGGTCGCGGAGGACATCGAAAAGGAATTTCCGGACGTTTGGGTCGAAACATTGGCGTACCAATACACCCGGAAGCCGCCGAAACTCGTCAAGCCGCGAAAGAACGTCGTGATCCGACTCTGTACGATCGAGTGTTCCTTCGTTCAGCCGCTTGACGAAGGGGAGCAGAATAAACCGTTGCGCGAAGACATGCGGGGTTGGAGCAAAATCGCGGACAACCTTTTCGTTTGGGATTACACGGTCAATTTTTCGGCGTACATGCTGCCGCATCCGAATCATCGGGTTCTCGCGCCGAACGTTCGGTTTTTCGTCGACAATAATACCATCGGCCTGTTCGAGCAGGGAGACGCTCACTGTACCGCCGGGGATTTTGCGCGACTGAAAACGTGGGTCCTTTCCCGTTTGATGTGGAATCCGACGCTGGACGCCAACAAACTGCGCGACGAATTTCTCGAAGGATATTACGGCGAAGAATCGGCTCGTTTCGTCAAAGAATATCTGGATATTATTCACGACCGGGCGGAACAATCCGGTGTTTACCTGAAATGTTTCATGAACACGACCGACGGTTGGCTTGATGCGGAAACTCTTTTTCCCGTCTCGACGTTCATGATAAAAGCGGTCGATGCGGCGAAGGATGAAACCTGTCGCGACCGGCTTCGTCGGGAAAAGATGCCGATCGATCTCGTCATGTTACAAAAATACCATCCGTTTCGGCGTCACCATGAAATCGACAAGCTTACGTGGTTCCACGAAGAGCCGGCGAAGCTTTTTGACGCTTTCGCGGCTCGCTGCAAGGAATTCGGCGTCACCTCCTACGACGAATGGGGCGGTACCGGCAAATTGAACAACGTACTGGAAAAACTGAAACAAAAATTCGGACCGCCCGCACCGGCGCCGGAGTTCTGCAAGGATTTGCCGAAAACGAACTGGATCGACATCCAGGAGTTCGAGTTCAACCTCTATAAGCTCGGCGAATGGACGTTTTTGGTCGACGACGAAAAGGCGTCGAACAAACGGGCCGCCAAAATGCCCGGCGACCATTTTGAGTGGGCGACGAGCTATAATTTCGACGATTCTTTGAACGATTTGAAAACATCCCAACCGGAGACGAACGACGCCGGAAAAGCCCCGGAGTACCGGCTAAGTGTTGCCGTCCGTTGCGACGCCAAGGACGGAATCGAAGGCAAAGCGATGACGCTCGGGGTTTACGATTACGAAAACAAGAAGAGCGTCGTTACGAAAACGCTTTCCGTCGCCGAGATCAAGGGACCGGAATACCGTTGGATCGATATGGGCTCAATTTCGTTGCGGCCGAAGCTCAACTTCTGGTTCGCGCCGCCGAAACGGGCCGGTGAAGTCGATGCGGTGTACATCGACCGGATCGTCGTCGTTCGAGAATGATGCCGGTCGACTCGGTTGCCGCTTCAGCGCGTCGCAGGCGACGCGGCTAAGGCGAGGACGGCGTTTAACTTGTCGAGGCTGGTTTTCGTGACGAGCAACGGATCGTTCGTCGCCCAGTACGTCGGATTGAACACCTCGAACGACAGGCAGCCTTCAAAACCGATGTCGCGGAGCGTCCGGAAAATCGACGGCAACGGGGCGATGCCGTCGCCGCAATAGACACGGTCACGGTCTTCGATTTTTTCACGCGGCGGATCGGCCGGGTAATCGTGTACGTGAAAGGCATGGATCTTTTTTCCATTGAGCAGCGACAGTCCTTCGAACGGGCTGCCGCCTTTGTAAAGATGGAAGACATCAAGCAGGAATTCCGCCTTCGGATGTCCGGCCCACGCCGCGACCGCCAAGGCGTCGGACAGCGAGTTGAGCGTTTTGACCTTTCCCCAGATTTCGAGCAACGGCCAAACACCGGTTCGGTCGCCGATCTCCAAAATCGTTCGATAACGGTCGCCGAGAACGCGAAAGTCGTCAAGCCGCTGATCCGTGGCGCCGACGGCGGTCGCCGCGATCCGATTGCCGCCGATCTGTTGCGTCCAATCCATGTTCTTCTTCATCGTTTCGATTCCGGCGGCCCGTTTGGCGTCGTCGTCGACCATCCACGGAAAAAACGCGCAGAGCCCCTCGACGGTCAACCCGTGATCGTCGATCCGCTTTCGAATGTCAGAAAGCTTTCCGCCTTTGGCGAGATGCTCTTCGAGCTTGCGCATCCAAGGTTCGATGCTCCGATAACCGGCCTTGGCCGCAACGTCGATCTCTTCTTCGAGCGAGAGCTTGAACCCGATCAACGTACCGAAATTGAGACAAGGACGAAACGACGGAAGTTTTTTGGTTTCCGCAGCGAAAACCGAACCGGAAAAAGAAGCCAACGCCGCGGCGGCGCCGGTCAACAACAAATCTCGTCGCGAAAATTTCGTCATGGTGAGAGGGTGAGAGGGTGAGAGGGTGAGGTTAAGCCGCGATGTCCAGGGCTGCGAAATCCGAGGTTTTACTGCTTTGCCGGAACGCCAGTTCGATTTCGCCGAACAACGTGTCCTGATAAACGTAAGCGAATTCGTGCCGGACAAGTTCCAAGGTCGCCATGAAGATACCGATCATCGTCGTCTTGTGCTGGCCCGGAAGAAAAAGTTGACGGAACGAAATTCGATCTTCGACGCGGAGCCGTTGATGAATTCGATTCATGTGCGTCGAAATCGGGGTGTCGTCATACACCACCTGATGCGACGCTTTCGGCGAGTTCTCCCGAAGAATTCGACCAAAAGCGCTGACGAGATCCCAAAGTTCGACCTCCCGAATCGGCTCCTCGCCCAGATTTCGTGAGCGAGGCGGCAGATCGTTCGCCAGACGAGGAATCCGAAGCTGCCAGGTTCGGCTCCGTTCCTCCAACTCTCCTGCCGCGTCGCAGTATTTTTTGTATTCGAAAAGCTGTTCGACCAATTCTTTTTTCGGATCCTCGAACTCCTCTTCGACTTCTTCCTCGCCGGGAAGAACCTCGAACGACTTGATCTCGATCAAGGTGCTCGCCAAGGCCAAAAAATCTCCGGCCGCGTTCACGTCGATCTGCTCCAGCACCGCGAGGTAGTCGAGGTACTGCTCCAAAATCAACGCGATCGGTATGTTCATAATGTCCAACTCATGCTTGCGTACCAAGTACAGCAGCAAGTCGATCGGACCGTTAAAGTTTGCAAGTTGGGTTAGGAACAAAGGACTAGTGACTAGTGACTAGTGACTAGTGACTAGTGACCGATCATCTGCGATTTGTCACTCGTCACTCGTCGTTCGTCACTAATTTCTCAGGCTGATCATCAGTTCGACTTCTCCGACAGTGATATCGAGGCTTTGGGCGATTTGACCGGCTGAATATCCATAATCGGCAAGCATTTCGACCTTCTTGCGAAGATCGAGATGGGCGCCGATTTCCGACACAAAACGATTATCGATCGCGGCCCCCTCAACAGCGACCTTGGATAACGACGATTGTTCGATCAACGGCGTCTCATATCGCGGAACCGGTTGCCGTGAAACCGAAACGGTCGACGATTCGTCCAATCGCTCCATCAGATTGTCGTCGAATAACGACGAAAACGACAAGCTCGGACGCTGCGGCTGCTGCGTCGGCGGCGTTGCGGTAACGGCGGCCAACGGAATCGAAGACGGTTGCGACGGCGGCACCGGAGTCGTTGACGTTCGCTGCTCCCGAATCGAAATTCGATAGTTTTCGCTGTCAAACGTCGAACCGGTCGGCGGCGGCGCGACGGTTTCCTGAGCCCGACCAGGATGTTGCGGCAACACGTTGATCGATGCCGAAAGTCGACGAACCGGCAATTCCGACGACGACTCCGGCAACGTCTCGTTCGCGGCAGTCGGCGGCGGAACCTTCAAAATGGTCGCCGTCGGAATCTCTTCTTTCGCCAAATCGTGAAATCGATCCAGTTCGTTTTCCAACTCCTCCAAAACGTCGGCGAATGACTCGACTTGAACCTGAGCCGAAACCGCCTCGGCCGGAATCAAATTCGAACTCCTCTCACGAGACACCGTTTCCTGAACGATTTCCTGAACGGTTTCCCGAACGATTTCCGCGTTCGAAGAATTCGTCGAAGCGACCGTGGTATTCAAAGCATCCGCCGGCTTGCGAAGCTCGGCGACATCCTTCAACAACGTTTCGAGATGGTCGATCAGAATCTCCAAACGGTTCGCGGCCCGATTCGCTTCCATCGTCAACGTCTGGAGAACGACGCTCTTCGAGTCGATCTGTCCGACCATTTGACGGCCGATTTGATGGATCTCGGTCTCCCATTTGGCAATGCTTCGCGGCGGTACTCCTCCGGCAAACGCCGCGTCGAACGGCTCGCCGAGCGGCACCCGATCCGGCGCAACACGACTCGTCGCCGCCAACTTGACCTTCAACGGCTCGCCGGTCATCGCCTGACGTTTCCGTTCGGCCTCCTTGGCGGCTTGAGCAGCGGCCCGACGCTCGGCGGCCCGTCTCGCCTCCCGCTGATAACGCAGCCGGACCTGCAAAATCATCATCGTCGAGAAGATGGCGACGCCGGCAAAAAATAAAATGTTCGGTAGGTCCATCATAGTACAATATCGCTCCTGCCGAAGCATACCGGAAAACCGAATCCGTTTCAATGCGAAAAAACGAGATTTTCGCCGTTTCCCGCTTTCGCGCGTCGGGGGCCGACGCGGCTAACGATCATTTTATTTTTGGGAGAGGATCATGCTGGAGAGCGGATCGAACTCCAATGCCGGTTCGACGTGGACGAACACGTCGATGATCTCGGTGTCCACGGCGTGCAGCTTTTCCTTGATCCGATGCGATAGAGCATGGGCGTCGACCAACGACATCAAGGGATCGACCTGAACGTGAACGTCCACGGCAAAACCACTGGGACCGACCTGCCGGGTTCGAAGTTTATGAAGATCCCTGACGTCGCCGAAATCCCGAATCGCCGCCGTGATTTCCTGGCAGCGTGTCTTGGACGCTCCAGAATCCAAAAGGGCGGCAAACGTCGAACGGACGATTCTCCAAGCGGCATGGACGATCATCAAGGCGACGACGACCGCTCCGACCGGATCGAGAAAGAGATATTGATCCCCAAACACCAAACAGGCGCCAACCGCCGCAGCGGCCGGCACCGAACTTAACGCGTCGCTCCGATGATGCCAGGCGTTGGCAATCAGGGCGGACGACTTCAGCCGCATCCCGGTTCGGAGCGTAATCTGGTAAAGATACTCCTTGACGCCCACGGAAATCAGGGCCGCGACAAACGGAAACCATGTCGGTGAAAGCTTCGGCTTGTCGTTCAAAAGGTCGAGAATCGACGCCAAGGCCCCCCGAAGCAGCTCCATCGCAACCAGAAACAGGGCGATCCCGATCAACAGCGTGACAAGCGTTTCGATCTTGGCGTGTCCGTGTGGATGCTCGTCGTCGGCAGGACGGCCCCAATAGCGGACGCCGATCAGCACGGCAGCGTCGGTCACGAGATCGGAAAGCGAATGAACGGCGTCGGCAATCAACACCGAACTGTGTCCGACGATCCCCGCAATAAATTTCATGCCGCTGAGCACAAGGTTCGCCCAAAGACCGAACCAGGTGATTCGACAAACCTCGCGGTACGACTCGTCGCTTGGCAGCGATTCGAAATTCATGGACGTGTTCTTCATCACGATTCGGAATGCCGTCCGGGGATTACGGCGGAGTACCGCCTCCATCCCCGGCTCTTTTTGATTTTTTAAGACTGCGACCACAGGTCGCAGCTCGTTTCGGAATTTTCAGAGGTTTCCTAAGGCGATTCAATCGGTTGGGAATCCGTGGAGTTTTCGGGAACGTCTTCGTTTTCGTCGGAGGAAGGAACGTCGGCATCGTCCGTTGCCGGCAACGCCAAGATCGGTCGATCCGGTTTCGATGGGAGCTCCGATTTCGTATTCAAAAAGATTCCGGCCAAAAAGAAACACGGCAACAAAACGACAACCAACGAAAACAGGATGATCGGTCGATGAAGTTGCCTTCCGACGTCACGGAGGATGCGGCGCAGAGGACGTTCCTCGCTCCAAAGCTCCTTCGACCATTGGCTCAACGCTTGGAGGCCGCTAAGAGTCGCTTTGTCGACGACCGACTCCGCTTCCGGCGGCGGAGCTTCCAACTGTCCGGCGTAGTCGGAAACCAACATCGCCGTCGTTGAGGAAACCGTCGGAGGAGCCGGCCCGGTCGACGATTTCTCCGACAAGGCCGACGACGAGGGTTCCAAGGAGTCGATCTGCTTTTCTTTTTTCGCCTCTCGAATTCGACGCTGCTCTTCCAATGTCGGAACTGCCGGCGTCGGAGAACGATCGCTCAAATACTTTCTCGCTTCCGCGGCGTTACGAGGACGATGGGCGACCGTCCGCTGTAGGATGCAATGGAGAAACCGATATAAATCCTTCGCGATGTCGGGAATCAATTCCTCGATTCTCGGCAGCCGCTCCGAGGCGACGCTGTGCAGCACGACCCAACGAGATTCGTAATCGGCTCCGAGCAGTTCATATTTCGAATCAAATTCCGGTCCGATCAACAATTCCAAGGCCGTAAAGGCCAGCAGATAAAGGTCCGTCGCCGCCGTCGTCGCTCCGAAACGGGGATCGATCCATTCCGGCGCGTACGCCTTCATACTCCGCGTTCCGAGCAGAATTTCATCGCCAAGCAACGGTCCCGGCGAGAAGCCGAGCTGCACGCGACGTTGCGTTCCCGGTTCGTGCGGCAGGAAAAGCATCTCGGGCCGAATGTCTCCGTGGATGAAATGATGCTCCTCGAAATACTCCAACACATCGAGAAGATCATGCAAAATGTCGCGAACGACATCGGAGGAAAACGGAGCAACGGCGATCAGATCGGAAATTTTTTCCCCTGCCGGTTCCGTGATCGCCCATTTTTTACTCCGATTGCCGCCGAGCGCCGAAAGATATCCCGGATGGTCCAACACGAAACTCGCTTCGATGCTTCTCCAAACTTTTTCGGGATCCCGCTCCAAAAGATGCGGATGCAGCGTAAAAAGCGAAACCTTGCTGTCCGTATCGAAATCGACCGCCGCCCAGTTTTCGCCGTAAGGCGTCCGGCAAATCAGATTCAGAAGATCGAAAATCTCCGGCAGCGAGGTCGGCTTGTTTTTTTGGGGGCGATTCGCCGGTTGAACATGTTTTCGACGAGAACGTGAAGCCGGTCGACTCGGAGGTTCAGGGGGGTTCTCCAAAAGACGTTTCAATTCTTCGTCGCCGTCAAGGATTCCCCGACTCTTCGAGTTAACGAGGGCGGCAAGCCTCTCCAACGCTTCGGGATGCCCGCTGCGTGCGGCAAGTCGATAACGGTCGATCGCTTCTTCGGTGGAGCGAGCGGTTCCCTTACCGAATTCGAGGCAACGGGCCAACAGGAATTGGAGCTGCGGATCTCCGCTTGCTTCCGATTGAAGATAAAGCTGATAAAACCGCTTTTCGTCCTCCGTCGCCGCCGAACGACAGGATTTGGGCCGCATCATCCAAGCGGTTCCCAACGGAATCGCGTGTTCGGAGTTGATCCATAGAAAACAGTCGGCGCCGAATTCGTCCTCGAACGGTCGGGTGATCGCGGGAAGACTCGTTCCCGAACCGATAAGAACAACCGAAATCGCGCCGACCTGTTTTCGAACCATGGCGTCGGCCCGATAGGCGAGACATTTTTCGAAAATCATCGTCGCAATCCGTCCCGTCGCCTGCTCGAAATCCGAAGCACAAATCGTCTGCCGTCGACCGTTGATGAGTACGGCAGCGTTCGGAAAATGTCCGTTGGGTCCCACTCGGCTCCAACGCTCCCGATGCATCTTGACCTTTTCCAATTCGGCTTGGTAATTCGGTGAGGCCGACGAAAAACTCCGATCCAATTTTTGCAGGACCTGAACGTCGATTTCGTCGATTCCAAACGACGTGTTTTTTGAAACGGCGTCGGCGATCTTTTCGAAGCCGCCGTTCCGGTACCGCAGTAAAACGGTCGAGATTCTCGATGCGGCGAGATTGCAGACCAACACGAACTCGTTCGACTGGTCGGGCCAATCGAGTCCCCAAGCCGTTGCGGCAGAGATCATCGCGTCGCGGAACAAAACATTGGAAAACCCGGCGTCGTTCGCAATCCGACGGCAGTTGGCGCGTAGCACGTTGTTTCGATGAGGAATCGAAAGAACACAGGAATCGACGGATTGTTCGAAAAAAACGTTTTCCTCGCAATACTCCTTGACCCGTCGCAACATTTTCCCGATCAGGAACGACGGCTTCACCTCGCCGCGGTCCCCCGACAGCCGGATCGGTTTGTCGTTGAGCAAGGAATCGGCGTGAATCCTGACGACGCCGTCGGGATCCGTGTCAAGCTGCTCGTAGACTTCTCCGCCAAGTCGCCAACGGTCTTCCTGCCGGGAATAATGGAAAAGCATCTCGAAACGTCGGTCCGGCGGGCGAACCATTTCGGCTAGTCCGTGTTCGTTCAGATACGCTGCCTGAACCGCATCGGATTCGATATGAATCGCAATCCACGGCGATTCGACGATCAAACGGTCGGAACTCGATGGACGGTATTCGGGAGACTTCTGTATTCCGCTCATCGTTCGATTGTATAACAGCCGGAATGGTGTCGCGGTGTCTATTGAAGGGGACGGATATTTAATGTCTTCCCGAACTTCCGCGCGTCGGAAGCCGACGCGGCTAACAAAATAATTTGGCGAGAACGATTCCCCCCACGAAGGCAACACAGGAAACAATCCCGCAAATCATTCGATAGTACGGCGGTCCCTTTTTCCGTAAAAACCTCGTCCAGCGTTCTCCCGACGTGTGTCCGGGCATCGGCTCGTCGTTGAGCCAACGTTCGAGCAGGTCGGCGAGTTCCCCGGCGGACCGATACCGTTTGGCGGCCTCGTATTGGAGCATTTTCAGGCAAATAGTCGCCAAAGGACGATCGACGTCCGAATTGAGCGTCGCCGGATCTTTCGGGAGATTTTTCTGGTTGCCGTTCTTGATCTCGCTCTGACTGTATGGAAATCGTCCGCAAAGGATATAGTAAAGCGTCACGCCGAGAGCGTAAAGGTCGTCGGAGATTCCGCTCGTCTTGGTTCGACGGTACTCAGGAGACTGAAAATAGGTCGTTCCGACCAATTTGCCGTCCAAGGTCAAGTCGACATCCTCCTCATCAGGTTCTTCGGAGACGGTCTCCGTTTCTTCGGGGGGAGAAAAATCGGTGTGCGCCAAGGCTTTGGCCAACCCCCAATCAATGACGAAAGGCTCCCCGAACCCGTCCAAGTGAATATTGGACGGTTTGATATCACGGTGAACGATCTGCTTCGAATGAGCGTAGGCGATCGCTCGACAAACCTTGACAAAAAGTCGGAGCAACTCCTCCAACTTGACGTTCTTGATTTTACCGCGATGGTATTTCTTGATCTTCCACGCGAAATTCGAGCCTTCCAAGAGCGGCATCGTGTAGAACGGCTCCCCTTGCGCATCGAATTCCAAGGCGTAAACCGGAATGATATTCGGTTGCGTCAACAAGCCCGCGATTCGGGCTTCGCGGATGATCCGCTGCCGGGCGTTGGCCGACGTTCGCTTCGAATCTTTATCGATTTGCTTCAGGGCGACTTCCCGTTGGAGCCGCGTGTCCCAAGCGCTTCGCAGTTTACCCATTCCGCCTTGGCCGATAGCTCCACGCAGAACGTAGTCGCCCAAACGATTGGAGGCGACGACAGGCTTGTTCGAGGGGAGGGGCGGAGGAATCGGAACGGTAAGCGGATCCGATTGCGGAACGACAAAGGTTTGCTTACAGGATGAACAAGTCGCACGGCGACCGGCAAACTTGGCGGAAAACGGGATCCTGTTTCCGCAGCGGCAAGAATAAAAGATTTCGTGAGCGTTCGAGTTCGCGGACGAGCCGGGAGAAGAACCGGCAGTCGAACCGATCGCGGTCGAACCGGCAGTCGAACCAACCGTCGACCCGGGATCGGAAGGGGAAAACTCCGAGGAATCCTCCGTTTCCGGTGGTTGGGGAACAAAATAGGGCCGTTGACAGGTTCCGCAAACTTCAGCGTTTCCCGCGCTTTTGGGGCGAAAGTTATAGGTTCTGCCGCATTCGCAGGAATAAACGATGGTCGACATGGCAAAGTTCGGAACCGTCATGAGGGGGAATGGTCGGTCGGCCGCTTATCGCTATATTATAGCTCATGGATCAGGTAAACGCGACCCCTTCGGCGATGAATGAGACGCTTTTTCGTCGAAAGATTCTAACGTGGTACACGAAAAATGCCCGATCGCTTCCTTGGCGGGGAAGCACTGATCCCTATCAGGTCTGGGTCAGTGAAATCATGCTCCAGCAGACGACGACTCAAACCGTTCAAGGTTTTTTCGATCGGTTCATCGACCGTTTTCCGACCGTTCATGAATTGGCGGCGGCGAGTCTGGATGAGGTCAATCGGCTTTGGGAGGGGCTCGGATACTATCGTCGGGCAGCGCAGCTACACCGGGCAGCCAAGGAAATTGTCGAACGATGGAACGGCGAATTTCCAATGGACGTCGACCTCGTCAAGAAATTGCCGGGAATCGGACGCTATACCGCCGGAGCGATTCTTTCGATCGTTGCCGATCAGCGATTGCCGATTCTCGAAGCCAACACGATTCGCCTTCACGCCCGGCTCCTGGCAATCAAGGGCGATCTGAGTAAGGGCGAGGCAAATCGTATTCTCTGGGAGTTCGCGGAGAGAATTCTGCCGAAAACCGGCAGCGGACGCCTCAATCAGGCTTTGATGGACCTCGGCAGCATGATTTGCACCCCGAAAGCCCCCTTGTGTTTAAATTGCCCCGTCGTTTCTTTTTGTGAAACCGCTAAACGAGGACTCCAAACCCAAATTCCAACGCCGAAATCCAAGGAAAGGGTCGAGGAGCGAACCGAAATAGCCGTGTTAGTTCGTAAGCAAGGAAAAATCCTTCTCATCCGATATCCGATCGGCGTGCGGTGGGCGGGACTGTGGGATTTTCCACGATGCGAGTTCAGTGAAAGGAGCGAACAGACGATACAACATCATCTGAGTTCGATGACGGGACGAAACATCGTACTCGGAAAGCGAATCGAGACGCTTCGGCATTCCGTAACTCGTTTTCGGATTACGCTCCATTTTCATGAATCACAGGACTCGGGCCGGGTTTCCGACGACGAGCCATCGCTTCTCCACGAGACGAAATGGGTGACGCCCAAAGAAATGGAACTGATTCCGTTGAACTCGACCGCAAGAAAACTTTGGAAAAAGCTGAAAACCGACAAACAATCTTCCTGAATCTCCCTGTCTAAACTTTCGCATTCAAACCGCCTGTTTTAACAGAAGAAGTTTCTCCGGAAGTCCGATACATTTTATACGTTCCCGTTCTGGAAAAAGAATGGGGCAACAGCACTCAGTTCGGCTCCCCGCCGATCAGCGATAATAATGGTTACAGCAACGACGACGGAGATCGGTTCGATGGCCGATCTGAAATGCTTTGTGTACCAGACCCTTTGCCGCGACCATGAACTATTGATGAACGCGTTTCCGACCACGGAAACGGTCCTGAAAAGAAACAACGACGATTCCTGCGGCATCATGTTTTGCCTGCACGGCCCGCGTGCCGTAAAATTCAGTGCGATTTGGGAAAAGAAAAACAATCGAATCCTCTTTTACGGTCCGACCGGCAAACGATACATGCAGGTCGAACTGGGTCCCACCGATATTTCTTTCGATACCAACTGATTTTTCGAACCGACTTCGTTTTTTTGCGTAATGATGAGTGCCGACGTCAACCGACCTTCAAGTTTCCCCCCTTCCCCAATTTCGAGGTAATCATGCTCGTCCTGACACGCAAAGAAAATGAAAAAATCCGTATCGGCAACGACATCGTGTTAACGGTCGTTCGAACGGCCGGCGATCGAGTTCGTATCGGTATCGAAGCCCCGATCGAAGTCCAGGTTTTACGCAGCGAGCTGAAAACCAGGGACGGCGAAGCGACGCCGACGTTGCCGCTCGAACCCGTCGCCGCCTCGGCGTGAGAATTTCGCCAGATATTCTGAAAACGGCTAGAAATTACCTTTTTTGTTTTCGACCCAAAAAGAGCCCCAAGTGGAGCGGTACTCCGCGTAACTTGGGGGTTGAAGCGGCAAAAACAAACGATTTGTTCCCGTTTACGGTATAGTATCACGCCAGATAGTATCACAGAGTACGACGCGTCAGCAAGTGTTTTTAGCACAATCCCTCGCTGACGCGTCGGGCTCCGAAACTTCCCATGAATCCGACGGGATCGACATCCGGTGCGTGGAAGGACGACGAGCAACGAGTCCTCCATTACTCCTCTTGGATGCTTTTCGAGCAAAAGAAAACGCTTTGCTTTCTTCTGGGCGTTGCCGTGACATTGAGCGTGCTTTGGGGCCGCTCGAACGACGACTGGTTTTGGGGAGCGGCGGCGTTTCTTCTTTTTCTTCTCTCGATATGGCGGGCCTTTGTCCCCGTTTATTTCGAGATCAACACCCACGGAATCACTCACTGGACCTTCGGTCGGCGAAGATTCATCGCTTGGGATGACATTCGAAGCTATCGGATCCAGCCGAACGGTATCTTGTTGTACTCGCACGCCAATCCCTATCCTTTGGAGTCGTTTCGCGGTTTTTATCTGCCGGTTCCCGAACTGCTCCGGGAAGACATCCATCGCCGCTTCGTCTTTTTCGTCGACCGAATCGTCGAGTAAGTTCGCGCACCGCAAGCAGATGCGGCTAAATTCATCCTGTACCCTCCATCCTCTACACTTTTCATGGACTACACGCCTTATCAAGAGAAGATCATCAAACGGTACTACGACAATCGCGGCGACATCATGCAGCAGAAGCTCGCCGAGATGACGACCGATCTTTATCTTGCCGAAGGAAAGAAACGAGCCCAGATTTGGAAGCGAGTCGTCGCCGCGTTGACCAACCTCGGCATCCCGCAGGAACGAATCGATCACATCGTCGCTTCGGACAATCCGGCGTTTCTCGCCAAACTGCTCGAAGAGAAACGGTAAGATTGATTCCTTACCGTTCGGCAGATAGAATAACGGCGTTCGGACGCGCTGCGCGGCTAAAACGCAAGCGGTCGTCGACCGGGTATGAAACATCCTCTTTTTCGCAACGATTTCAATGAACACAAAACACATGGTTACGGCGGGGCTCCTTGCCGTTTTCTTTTTCGGAACCGCGACGTTCGTCGACGCCCAACGGTTTTTTCGACCTCGATTCCAGCAACGAACCATTCGGCAAACGGAGAAAGAAAAGATGAACGACGCCGCCGTCGAACTGAAAGTCCTGCTCGACCTCTACCAAGGCGACGCCCTGAAGCTCTTCAAGGACTCGACCTACGCCGAATGGGACGCGATGACGACCGGCAAGGAAGAAGCGTTCAAAAAGTCGGCCGCCGCGAAACTCGCCTTCGCCAAGTTTCATAGCGATCCGGCCGCTTACGCCAAGATCAAGGAGCTCCGAGCCAAGGCAACCGGACTTTCCAAAATCGACGCCCAGGCCGTCGAACGCATGGAACTCGCCTACGCCCAGAACCAGCTGCCGCCGGACCTGTTGCAGAAAATGCTCGACCTGTCCTCGGAAATCGAACAGATTTTTCAGAACCAACGCGGCGAACTTGACGGCAAGAAATACTCCAACAACGAGCTGCTCGAAATGCTCGAAAAGGAAACCGACTCCGCGAAACGAAAAAAGATTTGGGAGTCGCTCAAGCAGGTCGGCGAACTCGTCAACGGCAAGGTGATCGCCTTGGCCAAGGTCCGAAACGAAGCCGCGAAGAAACTCGGGTTCAAAAATTTCTGGGAGATGCAAATCAAATTCCAGGACTACGAGCCCGCCGAACTGCTCGCGATTTTCGACGAACTGGAGAAAACCACGACGCCGCTGTTCGCCGAAATGAAAGCGGAACTCGATGCCGAACTCGCCGCGAAATTCAAGACGACGCCGGACAAGTTGATGCCCTGGCATTACGATAATCCCTTCTTCCAACAGGCGCCGCCGTCGAAGGCCGTCGATCCGAATATTTTTTACAAGGACAAGACGAAAGAAGAAATCATCGACATCGCGGTCAAATACTATAAACATATCAACCTGCCGTATGAGGAAGTTTTGAAGCGGAGCGATATGTTCGAACGGGAAGGCAAGAACCAGCACGCGTTCAGCACCGACATGGACACGCTGGGCGACGTCCGCAATCTCTGTAACGTGAAACCGACTGTCGAATGGATGGATACCGTGCTTCACGAAGGCGGACACGGCGTCTATTCGTTGGAATGCGACCGGAGTTTGCCGTTCAATTTGCGGGACTCGGCCCATATTTTCACGACGGAAGCGATCGCGATGATGTTCGGCGCCAAGGCCCGGACGCCGCAATGGATGATTACCTTCGCCGGAGTCGCTCCCGACAAGGCGAATGCCGCCGCCGACGCCCTCAAAAAACAGCGCCGCCGTGAACAGTTGATCTTCTGCCGCTGGACGCTCGTCATGCTGAACTTCGAAAAGGCGTTGTACGAGCTGACATCCCAGGAAGGGGCGGACGCCGATCTCAAGACGCTGTGGTGGGACATGGTTGAGAAATACCAGTTGCTGAAACGGCCGCCGAACCGAAATCTCGGCGACTGGGCGTCGAAGCCGCATTTCGTGATCGCCCCGGTGTATTATCACAATTACATGCTCGGCGAACTCTTTGCGGCGCAACTCCGTTCGTCCTTCGGCAAGTTGGTCCAAAACGACGATCCGAAGCTCGGAGCGGCCCTTACTCAAAAAGTGTTCCGGCCCGGCGCCTCGCTGCCGTGGGAAGAATTCGTCAAACAGGCGACCGGCGAACCGCTCTCGCCCAAGGCGTTTTCCAAGGAGTTGAAATAGGGAGCGTTTGCAAAAAGGGGCGGATTGGGAGTCGTCGGTTTGAATTTCCCCCTCTCCCCGGTACTCCGAGGGGAGTGCCGGGGAGAGGGAACGGTAATGTGAAGGTTTTCCGTGGGATGTTGCTTCTTTTTTCGCCCCCAAACGGCAAACGCTCTCAGTCTCACGTGCTCGGGATTCTTAAAAATCCGAAACAATCCGAAATTTTTCTTGAATCTTATCGTCCTTGTGGTAAAATAGATAAAATTGACGATTCGTTTCCACGGTCGAGAGATCTCTTGCGATGTCCGGTCTTTACGTCAACTCCACGGCGAATTCCTTAGCGGCGACGCATCAGCTGCAGCGAACGGCTGCCAGTATGCAGAAGACGTTGACGCAGATTTCGACGGGATACCAGATCAACTCCGCAAAAGACGATCCGGCCGGCTTGATCGCCCAGGAATTGTTGCGGGCAGACATTACGGCGACGAACGCGGCGATCAAGAGCACGCAGCGGGCGAATCTCATGCTGAACGTCGCCGAATCCGGGATGCGGCAGATTAACGGCCTGCTCAACGAAGCGAAGGGCTTGGCGGTCGAATCGGCGAACACCGGAGCGATGAGTCCGGAACAGGTCGCGGCGAATCAGGTCGAAATGAACGAGATTCTTAATTCGATCGACCGGTTCTCCAGCATGACGAATTGGCTCGGCAAGCCCCTGCTCGATGGCTCCCTGTCGGCGGCCAACGGCGGCGCGACCTTCCAAATCGGCCCCGACGTCGTTTCCAACCAACAGGTCGACGTTCCCATCGAATCGACGAGAACGACCAGCGTCGGCAATTCCAGCGGTTCGTTGGCCGATCTCCGTAGCGGCGGCGCGGCGGCCTTGGCGTCGAATCCGGCTCTTGCCGACAATATTCTTTCCTCGGCGATTTCTCAAATCGCAACGCAACGGGGGGCTCTCGGAGCGACGCAAAAATATACGCTGGATACCAGTTTGGCGTATCTTGAGGATTCGCTCGTTCGAACGACCGCCGCCGAGGCGTTGATCTCGAACACCGACTTCGCCTTGGCCGCGTCGAATTTGATGCGGGACCAAATTCTCATGCAGGCCGGTATCACGGCGCTCGGAATCACGAATCAAAGCTCTTCCTACGCCGCCGCCCTGCTGCGGTAGGGGCGGCTTTTCTTCGGTAGACTTCTTCCGCGCGTCGGAGGCCGACGCGGCTAACGGTCGCGCGTCGGAGGCCGACGCGGCTAACGAATCAAAAAAATTTGCGAAAAAAATTACTACACACAGTTGCGTTCTTTGGTCGAAGACTGTAGTATAGTGATTAAGCCCTCAGTGGTATTCGCGTTTCGGACTTACAATCCGGGGGGTCGATAACGAGCCCCGATGGGACCCTGATTTCCGTAAAAAGAAGTCGACAGCGTGTATAGTCGTTTTCCCGTTCCTAGAACGTCAAACGAATCACACAAGCCGACATCCAGGATCCCCCTTTTGACTTCGGGCCTCCAAATTCTGTTGGCGAATACCATGAGGGTTTTTTTATGCGCACCCGAGCCGGGTGGGGCGATCGGCTTCGCCCTCATCAATACCGCCTCCCGTTGGTCGGCTCCCGTCCACGAAGCAAAGGACTTTTTCGAAAAGATTATTGATCCGGTTTGTTACGTTTCCTCGAAATTTCAAACCGTCTTCAGTATAATGAGTCTCTTTCAATCTCTCATTGACTGGTTTCAACCTTTCAGTTCCTGTGTCGTCGCGTTTTCTGGCGGTCTCGACAGCAGCGTGGTCGCCAAGGCGGCCGCTTTGGCCCTCGGGGATCACGCCGAAGCCGTTCTTGCTTACAGCCCGAGCAGTCTCCAAGATGAAGTCGACGACGCCCGAGCCGTTGCCGAAGCGATTCCGATTCGCTTTCAGGCGTTTCCGAGCTTCGAAATGGACGACGAGGCGTACATCGCCAACGACCGGGACCGCTGTTTCTATTGCAAGAAAATCCGGTTCGGCGACATCAGCCGCTACGCTGCCGAACGGGGCAGCCAAGTCGTCGTCGACGGTTCGAACGCCGACGATTTGGACGACTACCGGCCCGGACGCCGAGCCGTACTGGAGTTCGGAATCCGCAGTCCGCTGGCCGAACTCGGCATCACGAAGGCCCAGGTCCGGGAAATCGCCCGGCTTTGGAATCTGCCGAACAGCGAAAAACCGGCGACACCGTGTTTGAGTACCCGACTTGCCTACGGCCTGCAAATTACCGAAGAACGGCTGCGACGGATTGAAGCCGCTGAAGAATTTCTTCGAACCCGAGGATTTACGTCGCTCCGGGTCCGAATGCACGCCGACGAATTAGCTCGGATCGAAGTTTCTTCCAACGAGATTTCCCGTTTGGCGGAATCGGAGCTTCGTTCGGAAATCGTCGAGGAATTCCAACGACTCGGTTTCCGGTTCGTCAGCGTCGATTTGTCGGGGTTTCGCTCCGGGAGTATGAACGTTGGAGAAATAAACAACAGCCGGAAAGGAGGCGGTACTCCGCCGGATTGACGGTGAAACGGCGTTGTCCGTCATTACGCTTCGCTTCATTCCGGCTTTTGTTTCCGACGGAACGCCTTAATTCTCGGCGGGTTTTTCTTCGGCGGGTTTTTCCTCCTTTTTGGCGGACTTCTTGGCCGGAACCCGTTCGCCCTTGCGGACGTTCTTTTCGGATTCGAGATTGCTGAGAATCGTCTTGAGCTTGACCCGCTGGTCGCCCGTCAGGAGACCGTCCATCTTGAGATTCCGCTCCGATTCGAGCAGCTCCATCCGAGCTTTGAGCAACTCCAGCGTTTCGAAGTATTCCTGTTGGAGTTTGTAGATTTCCTCCCGTTGCGAATTGGAAACGACTTCCTTGTATCCGGTCGGCAGACGTCCGGTGAATTTTTTGCCGACGGTCAGTCCCTTGTACACGTCCCGGTCCTTGTCCGCCCGTTCAACGGAGAGGCGGTCGCTCTTCGGCTTTTCGGGAGCCGTGTCTTGTGCCGTCGCGGAAAGGCAGAACAGAAAAAGAAACGCGAACCCGATGCTTGCCTGTCTCATGGTGTCTCCTTGAAGGGGAAAGCGGAAAAAAAGAAAGTCGAAACAAAAACATTCTACCGGGTTTTTCGTTCGGTTTGAATCATCCCGTGAAAAAATTTTCGAGGAACTTGACTTTGTGCCGGACCGGGAGAGAATATAAATAAAGAAAAGTCAACCATTTAGCCGGTACTCCGGCGAAAATTAAAAAAATCATGGCCTGGGAATACAGCGAAAAAACGAAACAGTTGTTCATGGACGCGGTCCAAGGCAAGCCGGGCACGCATCTCGGCGAAGTCGAGAACGCCGACGGTCTCGGCGAACACGGTTCGATCGCCTGCGGTGACGCCTTACGGTTCACGTTCCGCGTCGAACGGCATCCGACCGACCCGTTGAAGGACGAAATTACCGAGGCTCGATACCTGACATTCGGTTGCACCTCGGCGATTGCCGCCTCGGAAGCTCTGTGTTGTATGATCGAGGACAAACGGCTCTCGCCGGTCGACGCTCTCAAAATCACGAATCAGGACATCGTGGACTTTTTGGACGGTCTGCCGGAACAGAAAATCCATTGCTCCGTGATGGGTGCCGAAGCTCTCGAAGCGGCGGTCTTCAATTGGGCACAAAAACGCGGCGTCAACCTGAACGCCTTGGGAATCGACATCCATTCGAAGGAACAGGAAGAAGGCCGGATCGTCTGCAAATGTTTTACCTTGAGCGAACCGTACATCAAGCGGAAAATCAAGGAATTGAACCTGCGAACGATTCCGGAGATCACCGGAGCGATCAAAGCGGGCGGCGCCTGCATGTCCTGTCATCACGCCCCCGGCGGCTTGCAGGACCTCTTGGACGAAGTCTGGAAGGGCGAAAAGAAAACCGGGCCGGTCGCCGATCCAACCGCCTTGCCGCTGATCAATACGATCGGCCTCGCTCCTGTTGCCTCGACACCGAAAAAAGAAAAGGAAGACGACAAGCCGCAAACGCTTTCACCGTTCCAGTTCGCGAAAAAGATCGAAAAACTGCTCGACGAATATTTGAGGCCGATGGTCCAGAAAGACGGCGGCGACCTTGAACTGGTCGACATCAAGGAGACGACGGTTTACGTCGAACTCAAGGGAACCTGCGTGGGCTGCGCCGGAGCCGGACAAACCTTGAAATTCCTGATCGAGCGGACGCTCAAGGAAAAAATTGACGAACGAATCCGCGTCATCCAAGTTTGACACCGCAGCACAAAGTTAACGAATTGATATTCGTGGACGCTGAGAGAATATCGTCATCCCCGCGAAGGCGGGGACCCAGACGATAGGCGTTGTCAACCGTTTGCACACTCTATAACTTGCGGCGATGCAAAGGGTTGAAAATTTACTCTCTAGGTCCCCGCCTGCGCGGGGATGACGGTCATTGGTCCATTCTCATGACATTATTTTCTTAACCCCTTGGCTCTCAACTCCTCGGAGGGGGCCTTCCGAAAGGGCGACGGGATTCTATAATGATAGGTTCTTACGATTGGCTATCGACAAGATAAACTTTCATCACGATCGAACCGAAAACAAATCATGGCTGGCAAAAAGGGAAAAAAGAAGGCGGAAACCGTGTTTTTGGTCTGCGAAGAAACCGGCGAGTACAATTACGCGGTGCGACGCAAGCCGGGTGGCGAAAAGCTCAAGTTGAGCAAGTATTGCCCCAAGCTTCGCAAGCACACGCTTCATAACGAAAAGAAAAAGTAAGAAGTCGCGATGCCAAAAATCTGGAGCAAGACGCCTGATCGTACCGAACAGGCGAATGCGCTGGCGGTCTCCACGCGGCTTCCAGAAACCATTGCAACGCTCTTGGTTGCCCGGGGTGTCACGACGCCGGAACAGGCAAAGGCGTTTCTTGAACCGAAGCTGACCGATTTACGCGCCCCGGAAGAGCTTCCGGGATGCAAAAAAGTTGCCGAACGACTCCTTGCCGCGCTTCGGGAGAAAAAGAAGATTTCCGTTTACGGAGATTACGACGTCGACGGAATCACCGGAGTCGCGATTCTTTTCTTGACGCTCCGAGATCTTGGAGCGGAAGTCGATTATTACGTTCCGTCCCGACTTGACGAGGGATACGGTCTTCACGCCGAAGCGATTCGATCTCGGGCGGAAAACGGAACAAAGGTTCTCATTACGGTCGACTGCGGAATTTCCAGTCTTGACGAAGCGGTTCTCGCCAAGGAACTCGGCGTCGAATTGCTGATTACGGATCACCACAATCCCGGACCGGTTCTTCCCGACGCGGCGGCGATCGCTCATCCTCAGCTCGAAGAAAACGGGAAAAAGTATCCGTTTCCCTTTCTCTGCGGTTCCATGGTCGCCCTCAAGGTCGCTTGGATGCTCGGAAAACTGGTCGTTGACGGACCGAACGTTTCCTTGTCTTATCGGAAACGGCTTCAGCAGATGGTCGGATTCGCCGTGCTGGGAACAATCGCGGATTTCGTGCCGCTGCTCGACGAAAATCGGGCTCTCGTCCACGCCGGAATGCAATATCTGCTCCCGAACTTCGCGTCGATCGGACTCCAGGAGCTTCTGTCGGTCTCCGGATTCGGCGACGGAAAAAAGCGACTCGATGAAGAGTTCGTCGCGTTCCAATTGGCTCCCCGATTGAACGCCGCCGGCCGCCTCGGCCAAGCCGGGTTGGCGGTTGAGCTGTTGATCGGCGACGATCGGATGACGGCAATCAATATCGCCCGGGAAATCGATCAGCAGAACGCCGAACGCAAGGAGTTGGAGAAAAAGATCCGCAAAATGGCGGAGATCCAAGTCGAAGCGTCCCCGAACGACGCGGCCTACGTCCTTGAAGGCGACTGGCATAAAGGCGTGATCGGAATCGTCGCCAGCCGATTGGTCGAAAAATACCACAAACCGATGATCCTCTTGGCGAAAGACAAGATGGGGCTCGCGCCGGCGGTCGGTTCGGGACGCAGCATTCCGGGCTTCAATCTTTATCAAGCCTTGGCGGTCTGCGGTCGGGACGGACTGCTCGCCCGCTTCGGCGGACACGACGCAGCCGCAGGATTAACGGTCGAAAACAAGAACATCGAGACGTTCCGACAGGCGTTTCGGAATTACGCCGAAAAAAACATTTCGATCGAACAGCGAACGGCGGAGCTTTTCCTTGACGGCGACTTTCCTCTCGGAGCTTACGTCCAAGCCAATGGAAGTCGAGAGTCCGGTCCCTCCCATATGGTCGGTCTGCTCGGTCGGCTCGCCCCCTTCGGCAACGGAAACAAGCGTCCGATCTTCGAAGCGCACGGCGTGACGCTGGAGAATCCAAAGCCGATGGGCGCAGACGGAATTCATTTTTCGGCCAATTTTCGACAGGGCGGCACGGCTCTTCGCGGAATCGCTTTCAACCGAAAAGAATGGTTCGAAGACATGAAACCCTACGACAAGCCGTTCGACATCGCGTTTCGACCGAAAATCAGCAGCTACAACGGCAGCGTCGAACTCGAAATCATCGACTGGAAACGCTGAGTCTCGCGAAACCGTTGAAAACGATTGTTTCGATTTCCCGGCATCGGCTATTTTCTTTGCCGTTTGGGGCGAAAAAGAAGCAACATCCCACGGAAAACCTTCACTTACCGTCCCCTCCTCCCGGAGTACCGGGGCATGGTATCTATACAACTTTTTTTAGACTGCGGAACATTCGGAATAACGGAAGAAACGGAAAAAGTTGAACCAGTATTTCCGTATGTTCCGATTTTTCGAGTATTCCGCATTCTCTAAATAGACTGAACAACGCTAATTGACTGACATTTTTCGGATCGTTCAAACAGCCGGCAACCACGCCGTAACTCGAATGTTTACCGGAGGATGAGCCGACCAACGGGAGGCGGCGACGACATGGCCGAAGGCAGCCGCCATACCGTGC
>JAVBQW010000152.1:0-4309 GCA_031548665.1 Thermoguttaceae bacterium | reverse complement strand
TGCGGCTCTTTCTCTGTTGCGTCTCCTGCAAAAAAGCGGCGAATCCCTTCAGGAAATCGCCGAAAACTTTCACTATTCCCCCAGAAAAGCCCTCCGACTCCTCGGCTTTCACAAAAATTAACGCTTGCAGCTCTCGTGCACCGCTTGCGTTTTAGCCGCTTTAGCGCGTCCGGGATGCCGTCACCCCGCCATCTTGACCGCATCGTTCAGCATTCCGATATAGAACATCGCGAGCCGGAAGATGATGAGAATGATCACGCCGGCGATGCAACCGTAGACGGCGAAGCCGCCGACCACGGAAAGGATTTTCAAATTCAGGAGCGACTGCTGGAGGTACTGCGTCGTGAGTTTGCTCATCAACTCGGGCAGCGTCCCGGACTGTTCGCCGCTGTCGACGCAGGAAATCAGGTCGCTGTCGAGATGGTTGGCGGCGAGAAAAGCGTCCGTCAGGGTGCTGCCGTTATCGATCGCTTGCAACATGATCGGCAGATTGTCGCTGATCGGAGCGAAGCCCACGGCGTTGAACGAAAGCGTCAGCGCCCGTTTGACGTCCATCCCGGTGCGAAACGTAAGATGCAGACCCCAGGTCAATCGGGTCAGGGCCAGGGTTTTAAGGAGCGTGCCGACTTTGGGAATCCGGAGAAGGAAATAATGAACGGCCCGGCTACGGTTGATGCTCTGCTTCATGAACTGGTACAGGGCGAATCCGGCTCCGGCAATCGCGGCGAGGAACACGAGATAAACGGTCAGTCCCCGAAAACCGATCAAGCCGAACCCGAGCGGATCGACGGTCGTTCCGGTCATCTGGGTGAGAAAGCCGCAGAGCAGGATCAGGAGTCCGACGACGACGAGCGCGGCGACCAGTTCGATCACCGGCCAGAGCAGCGACTTGAAAAAGCTGCGACGGATATCGTCCATTTGGTCGTAATAGTCAGCCAATTCGATGAGCGTTTCGCCGAGACGTCCGGATTCTTCGCCGACATCGAGAAGGGCGACGAACATCTCGGACAATTTTTTCCGATGCGGCTTGAGGGCGTCGGCGAGGGAGCTTCCGTTTTCCATCGACCGTGCGACGTCGAACCAGAGTTCGGGATCTCGTTGGCGTCCCGCTTCCCGTTTGACCGACGTAACAAGCGGCAATCCGGCATTAACGGCGATTCCGACACGACGACAAAACCCGGCAAGTTGGTTCATAATGTACCCGGTTTGAATAACGCTTGCGTTTTAGCCTCGCAGCGCGTCTTGACTATCTTAGAGTTTGCGCAAAAAAATACAAAAAGAGCCGGGGGTGTAGGCGGCCAGAGAAACAATACGGCGCCGTAGCCCCCGGATGGTAGGTATACTGTAAACGGCGAGAAATTACCTTTTTCGTTTTCGACCGAAAAAGAGCCCCAAGTGGAGCGGTACTCCGCGCAACTTGGGGGTTGAAGCGGGGAAAACGTGCAGTTTGTCCCCGTTTGTAGTATATTCCGAACAGGTTGAAATACGGGCATGTTTTATGGAGGCTCGCCAAAATAAGTTTTACAAAGAGCCCCGAGTGGAGGCGGTACTCCGCCGGAACTCGGGGGTTGGAACGACGCTCGATATTGTACGATTGTAAACGTTATTTTGGCGAGGTTCCTATGCAAAAAACTTTATTGCAAACTTTCGATCTGCGCGTAAACTTGTTGTTCGGTGAATCCTTCGAGGTCGACGCTTTTCGACGGACAGATCGCGACGCAGGTCCCGCAACCCATGCACAAACCGGGATTCACCCGGGCGGTCCATTTCACGACGTTTCCGTTACGGTCTTTGATCTCGACTCGTTCGATCGCTTTGTACGGACAACAACGGACGCAGGCGCCGCACGCCGCGCAACGCATTTCGTCGACTTTCGCGATCTCCGGATCCCGGGTCAATTTCGGTTGCGATAACATGATCATCACTTTCCCCGCCGCCGCCGAGGCTTGCGCGACCGCTTCCGGAATATCTTTCGGCGCCTGGCACGCTCCGCAAACGAAGACGCCCGCCGAGTTCGTTTCCACGGGCCGCAGTTTCGGATGCGATTCCGTCAGGAATCCGTACTCGTCGTAGCCGACGCCGAGTTTTTGTGCGAGATTTTCCGCCCCCGGCGTCGGAACCATCGCCGTGGCGAGAACCACCATATCGGCTTCGATCGTTACCGGAGTACCTGCTAGCGTGTCGACGCCGCGAACAACGTAATACGGATCTTTTTGAACGAGATTGCCGTTCGCGTCGACTGTCACGTCACGATATTCCCGTGTGATTTTCGAAACACGGCCCCGGTGGTAAATCGCTCCGTCCTGTTCGATGGCCCGGCGGACGAATTCATCGTATTTTTTGCCGCCGCTCCGAATATCCATGTAAAATACGTGCGCCTCGCCGTCGTGCACCTTGTGTTTGAACAACATCGTGTGCTTCGCCGTGTACATGCAGCAAATTTTCGAGCAGTAATTCAGCCCCTTGGCGTTGTCCCGGCTACCGACGCATTTGATGAACACGATCTTCTTGGGAATCTTGCCGTCGGACGGCCGTTTCGGTTCGCCGTTGTGCGGGCCCGACGCGGAAATCAACCGTTCGAATTGCAGACCGTCGATCACGTCGGGGTATTTTCCGTAACCGTACTCGCCGTAACCGTTCAACGAATCGTCTTCCGGTTTTTTGTCGATTGAGTAGAGTTGATATCCGGTTGAAACGATAATCGCTCCGACTTCTTCTGTAACGATTTCGTCTTTCTGTTCGTAATCGATTGCGCCGGCGGCGCAGACTTTCTGGCAGACGCCGCATTTGCCGGTCTTGAACTTCGTGCAATTTTCGGCGTCGATTACCGGTTTCGACGGCACCGCCTGTGGAAACGGAATGTAAATCGCGGTCCGGTTACCGAGACTGAAGTCGAAACTGTTCGGAATTTTCTTTTGCGGACATTTTTGCCAGCACGCGCCGCAACCGGTACATTTTTTCATGTCGACGTACCGGGCCTTCTTGCGGATTTTGACTTTGAAGTTGCCGACGTATCCTTCGACCGCTTCGACTTCGGACCACGTCATCAATTTGATTTTCGGGTGTTGTCCGACTTCGACCATTCGCGGCGTGAGAATGCACTGGGAGCAGTCGAGCGTCGGAAACGTTTCGGAAAGTCCGGCCATTTTACCGCCGACGGACGGTTCCTTCTCGACGAGAACGACTTCGCTCCCCGACGAGGCGATGTCGAGCGCGGCCTGAATACCGGCGACGCCGGCGCCGATCACGAGGGCTCTTTTCGTGACGGGAACCTCGATCGGGACGAGCGCGTGATTATGCTTCACTTTTTCGACGGCCATCCGTACGATATCGATCGCCTTGGCGGTCGCTTCTTCTTTGTTCGTATGGACCCAGGAGCAGTGTTCGCGGATGTTCGCCATTTCGACGAGATACGGATTGACTCCGGCGAGTTCGGCCGCTTTTCTGAACGTTTTCAGGTGCATATGGGGCGAACAGGACGCGACGACGACCGCCGTGAGTCCGAGTTCCTTGATCTGGTTCAGGATCAATTGTTGTCCCGGTTCGGAACACATATATTTGTACGTTGCGGAGCAGAAGACTCCGGGCAGCGTTGCGATTTCATGGGCGACCTTTTCGCAGTCGACCGTCCGGGCGATGTTCTCGCCGCAAAAACAAGTAAAGACGCCGATTTTCATGATGGTTATCTAGGGTTGTTACAGAGTCAGACGATCACAGAGCCCGAAGCGTAAGCGAGGGGTTGTGCGTGAGCCCCTCGCTGACGCGTCGGGCTCTGTTTTCGTTGGCTCTGTGTTTGTCTGATTATTGGTTACGAACATATTCGATTGCGACGGAGAGCGATTTGTCAGTCCACAAATATCGCTTGCTTCCGCCTTCCGTCCATATGGGACGGTCTTCTTTCAATTCCCGCGACTCACGCAATCGCCGTGTTGCGTACGCTTTGAAATCTTTCATCATCTTGTCCGGATCGACTTCGCCGCTGACGACGGCATGGACGTGATTCGTTCTGACGTTGCTCTCATGGATCGTCCAATTTCGGAAAGTGCAAACTTCGGCAATAGTTGTCGCAACAATCTTTCGTTGGATTTCAGTCAGGTAAAGCGGCGGGTGTTTCAGGTTCTTTCGCAAATATTCGTTTCGTGCCGTATTGGTTTCGATAAGCGGTGCGTCGAATTTGTTGTGTTCGTCGTCCACCGACCCACGGGCATCGCCATGCAACCATGTTCCGTAACAGGTAAACGTCAACAGGAAGGCAACGACTTCGTTCGGTGGCATGTTGTTTTCTCCTTCAAAGCCGCGCCCGATCAGA
>JAVBQW010000004.1:0-4249 GCA_031548665.1 Thermoguttaceae bacterium | reverse complement strand
AAAAATTTGGACCATTAGTCTGAAACATGCGTCTAGTATTGCATGAGCACAAAACACGGAAGTTTATCCTTGCAGGCGATTCGTCGCCTCCAGGGTGGGGAGCTGCTCGAAAACGGTTACGATCTCGACGAAGTCGTCGAAATCACCGGAGCGTCCCTCTCCGCCGTCAAACGGTGTAATAAAAAAATCGACGAGGGCGGCATCCCGGCTCTCGCCCGCAAACCCAATTCCGGACGGAAACCGTCCCTCACGCCGGAACAGTTCGACGAACTCAAGCAAATCGTCAAAGTCGGAGCCGTCGCTTCGGGACCTGTTACAAAAATATGGCGAACGAGCGTTGGAATTCGCAAAGAATCGCCAAGGTCATCGCCGACCGCTTCGGCGTCGGGTACGGCGTGAAGTACGTCCCGAAACTGTTACACAAAGGACCTGCCGTCCAGGCTTACGGGAGCTTCCGCTCCGGCGCCGGATTTTCGTTCGGATAGTCGCTTCGCTCCTGATCCTCACTGCCGTTCCCATAGCGCAACGGTTATAGTTTTGAATCGAAAATACAACCGTCGTGCTTTTCTGGCGGCAAGTTCGGACCGGGAGCGAAGCGACCGTCCGACGGCTTGTCACGCCGGAGCGGAAGCTCCCGCAAGCCTGGACGGCAGGTCCCTCCATGCCTTGTTGACAGGGAGACGGCAATTGGTCGAACACCGCGACCACCTGAACGGCCAGGGAACACGTTCGTCGAGCCGAATGGTTGCATCGCAGTTGACCGAACTGATTCGATCCTTGCAAGAGAAAATCGCGGTCCTGGACAAGGAGATCGCCCGCAAGATCGGCGACGATCCGGAGTTGAAGAAACGGGATGAGATTCTCCAAAGCGTTCCGGGCGTCGGGCCGGTCGTCAGTCATACGTTGATTGCGGAGTGTTCGATGTTGGGACATTGCAGTGATCGTGCCCTGTAATATTACTGGGCGAGTTATTCCGGGACGGCTCCATTGACTTGCGACAGCGGCCAACAGCGTGGACGTCGCCGGATTTGGGGAGGAAACGCCCGTATCCGTTGCGTGCTTTACATGGCGGTGCTGGTGGGTGCCGTTCAAGGCCGCAATCCGAGTCTCCACGCCTTTTATCAGCGACTACGTGACGCGGGCAAGGAGTTCAAGGTTGCGGTGACGGCATGCATGCGAAAATTGTTAGTCGTGTTAAATACGTTGGTCAAAAACAGCGAAAAATGGAAAAATTTGCTCGCTGCCTCTTGACCAAAAAGACAGTTGCTTCGGCCATGTCGACGCCGCCTCCCGTTGGTCGGCTCATCTTTCGGTAAACATTCGAGTTACGGTGTGGTTGCCGGCAGTTTGAACGATCCGAAAAATGTCAGTCAATTAGCGTTGTTCAGTATATTTGGACTGCGCAAGATATTTTTTAACCACAGAGGACACAGAGAACGCAGAGAAATCCTTGAATTTCGCGATCTCCCAGCTTGTTTATTTTGCGTATGGTCTTGTTGTCCTCTCTGTGAACTCTGTGTTCTCTGTGGTTAATCATTGAAATGTCGGCGTTTAGCGACAAGTTGCGCAGTACAAATATTCTGTTCGGGACACCAACCGTCCGGAGGCTACGGCGCCGTGTTGTTTCTCTGGCCGCCTACACCCCGGCTCTTGGGTATGAAACTTTCGAACGAAAGCCTTGCGAAAAAAAACGAAACGGATCAACCTCTTCTCAAAATGTCAGCCGAATGCCGTTTGCAGGATATCTCTTGATTTTTTAGGACCGCGACCACAGATCGAAGCTCGTTTTCAGAATTTTCCAAGGTTTCCTAATGGTTTCTTGAGCGGAAAAGAGTATATTGAGGTTTTCTCTGCAAGCACAGCTCGCAGCCCTTTTGTCCGCGGCTCGTTGGAGAAATAATCTTGAACTCGAATCCTCGGGAACAAACCTTGGCGGCGTTTCGACAAAGTATCGTCCAGACGCAATGGAAAAAATTGACGGCTTCCTATACCGTCATGTTTCTGTTCCTCTGGGGCGTCGCCGTGCTGACACTTCGAGTCGGCGGCCTTCACGATTCGAAAACTCTTGCGTACGGACTACTCGGTCTCCTCGCTGTTCCGCCGCTCGCCTGGCTGCTCGCACAACGTCGGATTCCTAACGATCGACAACTTGGAGCAATTCTCGACCGCGACAACGAAGTCGGCGGAATCCTGATGAGTTCCTTCGAAACAGACATCGGCCCCTGGTCGGAGCGGATGGACGACCTGAAAATTCCGACCTTGCATTGGGAAAGTCGCCAAGTTCTCGGACTCGGTCTGCTGGCAGTTTGCTTCGCGGCGACGGCCCTGCTCCTCCCGATCAACGCAATCTCCGGACCGCAACGCCAGCGGTTGAACGTCGACGACCAAATCAAAAAGCTCACGACGCAACTCGAAACGCTCAAAGAAGAAAAACTCCTCGATGTCGAAGAAATCGAAGCACGGAAACTCGAATTGGAGAAAATCAAAAACCAAGCCGACGGCGCCGGACCCGTCAAAACCTTCGACGCCTTGGACCATCTCGCCGAACGAATGAACCAAAAAGCAGTCGAAGCGGCGGAAAATGCCAAAAAAACGACCGAAACACTCACCAAAATCGAAACACTGACGCAAAGCGTCAAAGATGTGCTCCAGGAAAGCGACGAAGCAACCGCGAAGTCCCTCATGGAAGGACTCGCCCAATCGCTGGAAGAAATGCTCGCGGACAACGAACAGCTCCGCAAAGATCTCAAAGACAAACTCGACAGGCAGACCGGAAAAAAAGACGACGGCAAAAAGAAAGCCGGTAAAAACGACGAAGACGATGAGAATGCGGAAAACGGCGAAAACGGAGAGAAAAAGGGCGATAAGAACGACGCTCTCAAGGAAGCGTTGAAAAAGATGCTGGAAGAAAACAACTTCCCAAACCTCTCGCCGGAACAATTGGACCAACTTTCCCAAGCGATGAGGCAATGCCAGGGCGACTGCGAAAGAATGTGCGAAAACCTGCAGGAAGGCGGCTTTGCCATGGACCCGGAGCTGTTAAAGCAGCTTTCGGAACTCAAACAACTCGACAAAGAGGAAGCGGAACGGATACTCAGTGATCTTTGGGAAAACTGCGACAGCTGTAACGGCGATAAAGATTCAAACGGTGAAAAACGGCAACGCAGCAAGTCGAACAAAAGCCCACGATTCACACAGCAACAAGATTGGACGACGGATCCCGATCAGGTCGACGATACACGCTTCGAAAAGGATCCCGACGAAGAAGGAGCCGAGTTTCACGCGAAATTCCTGCCGCCGGCAGATTTGGAAGCGTTCCGAAACAGTCAAAAGATCGGCGCCTCGGTCGCTGCCCCGGAAAAAAGTAAAGGCGGCTCCGGTGTCGATCACGGCGGCGCATTACGGCAGACGGAAGGCGGTCTCGGTTCCGCTCACGGCCAAACGATCTATCCGCAACATCGCGGGGCCGTCGGACGTTATTTCGATGAGTGATGGTTTCGGTTTGGTATTTCCTAAATAAACTCACATACCCTTCCCCTCTCCCGAGGGAGAGAGGAAGGTATACATCAAACGGCGAGACATTGGACGTTTTCGAATGACTGGAAATTGAGAGACTGTAGCACAAAAGTTGTGAAATGATCTTGACGGAAATTTCAAAATATGACAGATTATCGCCTGAGTGAGAGGGTGAAAAGGTGAGAGGGTGGAGGAGACGCAACCGGTTGGCATCGCGCATCTTGTATTTTCTCTTCCACCCTTTCACTCTCTCACCCTTTCACTCGAATGTTGCCGGTTAATTTCTGGCGAAAGCCGAAGGGGTCACCCAGAGGCAGAGCGGGCGATCCAGATGTCCGAGATGCCGGGCGATGGTCCCAACGGCATGGGCGGCGATGAGCGTCTTTCCGCCGTCGGTCGGCACGCGCAGACAGATGTACGGCGTGTTCGGAAATTGAGCGTCATCAGAAATTTGAGTTCGGCGGCGTAGTGCTTGCCGCCATTTCGTACACAATCGTCGATCGCCGCAGAAAACAAATCGAAACTTTCGTAAAAGCGGTTGTACAGGCATTTCTTCTTGACGAACTTCCAGTAACGTTCGATCAGGTTCAGATTCGGCGAATAGCTGGGAAGAAAGACCAACTCGATGCCAAGTTCCCGAGCGAATTCCTGAACGAGAAAGCAACGCTGATAAGCCGCGTTGTCAAGAACGATCTTGATCTTTCGCCCGGGATGAAGAAGACCGATCTCCCAA